>DASXLH010000314.1:0-11170 GCA_036496335.1 Acidimicrobiales bacterium | reverse complement strand
CCGTAGACGACGCCGGTGATCCCGGCGCCGTCCCCGGTGATCGGTCGCCGCGGACGGCGAGGCCGATCAGCCGATGATGCGGGCCTTCATCTTCTGGAACTCGGCCTCGTCGATGGTGCCGGCGCTGCGCAGCTGGTCGAGCTGGGCCAGCTCGGTGGCGGCACTCGGACCGGTCCCGGCCGCGTCCTGGACGTAGGCGCGCATGGCTGTGTCGTTCGCCTGGGCCTGCGCGAGATCTCGGTCGGCCATCGAGCCGCCGCGGGCGATCAGGTAGACGAAGACGCCGAGGTACGGCAAGAAGATGACGAACATGATCCAGAGGAACTTCGCCACCCCGCCCATGTCCCGGCTCCGGAAGATGTCGAAGAAGATCCGGATGACGAGCCAGATCCACAGGAAGAGGATCGTGAACCACAGCATCGACCACAGAACCTGACCGACCTGGAACTCTGCGAACATCGGGTCTCCCTCGTCTGCTGCCCGGCGGACAGCTGCGTCCTAGCGCGAACTGTGCCTTCGGGCGACGAGCCGTGCATCACCCGCGCCGGGTGATCCCGCCTCTTCACGCCGGGATCATGAGACCTTCGTCGGCGGCCGGGGTGAGGAATCACTCCCTGCGGGTGACCCTGCGGAACCACCACGCCGCCACAGTGTTCGCATGCGACTGCTGATCAGTTGGGCAATCTCGGCGTTGGCGATCGCCATCGCGGCCGCGGTGCTGCCCGGCATCACGATCGACGGGGGCATCACCGCCTATTTCTTCATCGCCATCGTCCTGGCGACGGTCAACCTCTTCCTGGGCGGGCTGCTCAAGCTGCTCACCTTCCCGCTCATCCTCCTGACCCTGGGCATCTTCGCTCTGGTGCTCAACGCGCTGATGATCCTCGTCACCGACTGGCTGATGGACTCGCTCGACGTCGACGGGTTCTGGCCGGCCTTCTGGGGGGCTCTGCTCATCAGCATCGTCACCGTCGTGCTCCGGGCGGTGCTGCTCAGGCCCAAGGAATCCGTCTGAAACCTCTGGGACGCCCCGCACCGGACGCCCCGGCGAAGCCAACCACTACCGTCTGAACGAACGCCGGAGGGCCGATGAGCTACCCGCTGATCTCTGACCACGGTCTCATCGGTGACCTTCAGACGGCGGCCCTGGTCGGGACCGACGGGACCATCGACTGGTTCTGCTGCCCCCGCTTCGATTCCCCGAGCGTGTTCGCCGCGCTCGTCGACGACCAGCGGGGAGGCCGGTTCACACTGACACCCACCACCGCGGCGCGGACGTCGACCCAGATGTACCTCCCTGACACCGCCATCCTGGTCACGCGCTACCTGTCGGAGTCGGGCATCGCCGAGGTCCTCGACTTCATGCCGATCGATCAACCGGGGCTCGCCTCGGACCACCGCCGCATCGTCCGCGCCGTGCGGGGCATTCGTGGCGAGGTCGAGTTCGAGGCCCGGATCGAGCCGAGGTTCGACTACGGACGACAGCCGCATCAGGTGCACGTCGAGGGCACCACCGCCTACTTCGAGTGCGGCGAGCTCCGTCTCGACCTGACGAGCATCTCGCCGCTCGAACGTGACGGTGACGACGTCCAGTCGCGGTTCACGGTCCGGGAGGGAGAGACGGCCGGCCTGGTGTTGGAATCGGGAGCTTCAGATGGTCCGACCGGCATCGGCCACGGGGAGGTCTCGGCCCTGGCCCTCGAGACGCAGGCGTTCTGGCAGGGCTGGCTCGAGCAGTGCACGTACCGGGGGCGCTGGCGTGAGGCAGTCGAACGCTCCGCCATCACCCTCAAGCTGCTCACCTATGCGCCCTCCGGCGGCCTCATCGCCGCCCCGACGGCGGGGCTCCCCGAACAGGTCGGCGGTCCCCGCAACTGGGACTACCGCTACACGTGGGTGCGGGACGGGTCCACCTCGATCACCGCGCTGGTCGGGTTGGGCTTCACGGACGAGGCACTGGCCTTCGGCGACTGGCTCCGCCGACGGTTCGAAGAGCGGCCGGCCGACGGTGCGGCACCGCTCAAGATCATGTACCGGGTCGACGGGAGCTCCGACCTCTTCGAGGAATCCCTCGACCACCTGGACGGCTACATGGCGTCGCGTCCCGTTCGGATCGGGAACGGCGCGTCCGACCAGCTCCAGCTCGACATCTACGGCGAGGCCCTGAACGCGATCCACATCCTCGACAGCGGGGCCAATGGCGAGTGGGGTGTGGGCTACGCCGGATGGACGGCGATCGTCAGCGTCCTCGACTGGCTCTGTGACCACTGGCAGGACCCGGACGAGGGCATCTGGGAGACGCGGGGTGGCCGTCGTTCCTTCGTCTACGGCCAGGTCATGTCCTGGGTGGCTCTCGATCGGGGCATCCGCATGGCCACGAGCCGTGGTCGCCCCGCCGATCTCGCCCGATGGACGGCGGAGCGCGACCGGATCCACGCGCAGGTCATGACCAAGGGCTGGAACGAGGAGCTCGGGGCCTTCGTGCAGTACGAGGGTGGCGACGTCCTCGACGCGTCGCTCGTGGTCATGCCGCTGCTGGGCTTCTTGCCACCCAATGACCCTCGCTGGCAGTCGACGATGGCGGCCATGGACAAGACCCTGGTCACCGACAGCCTCGTGTACCGGTACGACCCGGCCGCCTCACCGGACGGCCTACCGGGGTCGGAAGGGACATTTTCGTTGTGCACGTTCCTGTACGTCGACGCCCTGGCCAGGTCAGGGCGGGTCGACGACGCCCGGCTGACGTTCTCGAAGATGCTGACGTACGGCAACCACCTGGGGCTCTACTCCGAGGAGATCGACCCCACGGGACGCCAGATCGGCAACTTCCCCCAGGCGTTCACCCATCTCGCCCTGATCGCCGCGGCCGTGAACCTCGACCGTCAGCTCGACCTCGCCGAGCGTCCGCGGCGCGAGTCGGCGGGAGCGAACCGCCATGGCTGAACCGGTCGCCGCTCCAGGGGCAGCCGGCGCGCTGCGCAAGATGCTGATCCCACTTGCCCTCGCCCAGTTCATCTGCAGCTTCGCCGGTTCGAACATGAACGTGATGATCACGGACATCAGCAAGGACCTCGACACGACGGTCCCCGGCGTGCAGACGACGATCACCGTCTTCCTGTTGGTGATGGCGGCCCTGATGATCCCCGGCGGCAAGTTGACCGACCGATGGGGCCGGAAGCGTTGCTTCACGGCCGGCCTCACGGTGTACGGGATCGGTGCCTTGCTGTCGGCCGTCTCACCGGGCGTGGGGGTGCTGCTGATCGGTTACTCCGTCTTGCAGGGAATCGGGACGGCGCTGTTGATCCCTCCCGTGTACATCCTCACGACACTGCTCTTCACCGACATCACCTCTCGTGCCCGGGCGTTCGGCCTCATCAGCGGCATGGGCGGGGTCGGCGCCGCCGCCGGACCGCTCCTCGGCGGGTTCATCACCTCGGCGATCAGCTGGCGGGCTGCCTTCGTGTTCCAAGCGGCCATGGTCGGGGGCATCATCCTCCTGGCGCGGAAGATCACGGACCCGCTCCCGGCCGATCCGAGCCGCCCCTTCGACCTGACCGGCGCGATCCTCTCCGCCGCCGGCCTCATCTTCCTCGTCATGGGGATCCTCGCCGCCGACCAGAACGGTTGGCTCATGATCGGGCTCTTCGTCCTCGGCACCCTCACCTTGGTCGTGTTCTTCTGGCACATCCGTGTCATGGAGCGTCGGGGCGAGGAACCGTTGCTGTCCACCGGGCTGTTCCGAAACCGCACGTCCAACCTCGGCCTCATCACGCAGAACATCCAGTGGCTCATGCTCATGGGAACGGCCTTCACCGTGTCGGCCTTCCTCCAGGTCGTGCGCGGCTACAACGCCATCGAGACCGGGGTCATCTTCACGGCCGCGACCGCCGGCATCCTCGTGTCGTCGCTGTCCGCCGAGCGGCTGGCAAAGAAGTACCCGCAACGCTCGCTGATCAGCGCCGGCTTCGTCGTCACCATCGCCGGCGTGGTGGTGCTGCTGGCCCTGGCGAAGGGATCACCCGGCGTCTGGGCCTTCGCGCCGGGCCTGCTGCTGATCGGACTGGGCCTGGGCGTGATGCTGACCCCGTCCGTCAACGTCGTGCAATCGGCCTTCCCGGATGAGCTCCAGGGGGAGATCTCCGGGCTGTCGCGCAGCATCTCCAACCTCGGGTCGTCGCTCGGCACCGCCATCGCCGGAACCATCCTCGTGGCCAATCTGGTCAACCGGTCGTACGCAGCCGCCATGGGGTCGCTGGCCGTGCTCGGACTCGTCGGGCTCGTCGCCTCGCTCATGCTCCCCAAGACATCGGTGGCGGAGCAGGCCGTGCACTGAGCGGGTGCCGGGCTGACCTCAGCCCGGCACCCGCCCCGTCAGTCACTCAGGCTCCGCCTGGTGCAGCCGCCTCGGCCTTCTCCACGGCCGGCGCCACCTCGTCGGCTTCGGCCACCTCCGCCTCGCTCACGTTGACCACCTGTGGCGTTCCACCGAGCTCCGTGAGCTTGGCCGAGATGGCGGCGGACTCGAGGGTGGCGGCGAGGACGCCGACGGCTGCCTTGCCGCCCTGGAGATCGGCGGCGAGCTTGTCGCGGTCCTCGCCGGACATGCCGAGACCCTTGCGATGGAGCGCGCCGAGCACGCCGCCACCGATCGCCCCGGTGAGAAGCGTGGCCGGGACGAAGATGGCCAAGAGCACGCCGATGCCGGCACCGGCACCGACGCTGCGCTTGCCGAGCTTGTGGGTCTTGATCTTTCCCTCGTCGTCGAGGACGAGCACGCCCAGCGCATTGAGCTTGATGTCGTCGTCGGCCTTGTCCCAGTCCTTCAGCGATTCAACGGCCAGATCGGCCGCGGCCTCGTCACTGAAGATCCCGAGTACAACCTGCTTGTCGCTCATGGTGTCCCCCTCGTTGGTCAGTACTTCTCTGGAATGAGGTGAGCGGCGAGGTCGGCCGTCTCCTCGTGGCTCTCCCGTCGGTGCGGCAGGACCACGTCGCGGTGCGGCAGCGGCGTGTACGGGACGCTGGCCAGCAGGTGGGAGATGATGTTGAGCCGACCACGTTTCTTGTCGTCGGTGTGGGCCACGTGCCAGGGCGCCCACTCACTGTCGGTGGCCTCGAACATGGTGTCGCGGGCCCTCGAGTAGTCGTTCCACCGGGTGTACGACTCGAGGTCGAGATCGGAGAGCTTCCAGACCTTGCGCGGGTCGTCGATGCGGCTCTCGAGGCGACGGGTCTGCTCCTCTGGACCGACCTCCAGCCAGAACTTGAACAGCAGGATCCCCGAATCGACCATCGCCTTCTCGACGGCGGGGACCTGGCGCAGGAAGGCGGCCGACTGCTCCTCGGTGCAGAAGCCCAGCACGGGCTCGACCCCGGCCCGGTTGTACCAACTGCGGTCGAAGATCACGACCTCACCAGCCGCCGGGAAGTGCGGGATGTAGCGCTGGATGTACATCTGGGACCGCTCGCGGTCGTTGGGCGCGGCGAGGGCGACGACGCGGAAGACCCTTGGGCTCACCCGCTCGGTGATGCGCTTGATCGTGCCGCCCTTGCCGGCCGTGTCCCGGCCTTCGAAGACGATGCAGACCTTGGCGCCGCTCGCCTTGACCCACTCCTGCATGGCCACCAGCTCGCCCTGCAGCACCTCGAGCTCGGCCTCGTACTCCTTGCGCTTCAACTTGCCCTTCGGCTCGGAGTCGGCCTCGGGCGGCGCAGGATCGGCCGATGACGACATCGCCGGCCCATCGCCGGTCGCGATGTCAGGCCCCTCGGCCGCCCCGCCATCGGACGCCTTGGCCCCCTTGGCCTTCTTGTCCTTCTTGTCCTTCTTGCTTTCCTTGCCCATGCAGCAGCCCTCCCGAGCGACCGGCCTATCCAATCGTGAGCGGCGCGAGCTCGGCCCGGCGTCTACGCCCGTTCGTGCACGACGGCCCACAGGGCCACGCCGACGACGGCCCCGACGAGTGGGAACACGAAGAAGGCCCACAGCTGGGACAGGGCGTCGGTACCGCTGAAGATGGCCGCCCCGAAGCTCCGGGCCGGGTTCACCGACGTGTTGTCCACCGGGATCGTCGCCATGTGGATCATCGCCAGGGTCAGCCCGGCGGCGATGCCGCCGAACCCGGTCGGGTAGCCGACCGTCGTGGTCGACAGGACCACGAACACGAGCAAGGCAGTGAAGACGATCTCGACCACGGCAGTGGAGCCCAGCCCGAACTGCGAGCCGATCTTCGACCCCCAGCCGTTGGCGGCGAAGATGCCCGTCTGGTCGAGGTCACCCCGTTGGCTGATGATCCAGATCAGGAAGCCACCGATGGCGGCGCCGACGAGCTGGGCAACCCAGTAGTAGACGGCCTGGACCGTCGTGACCTTGCGCCCCAGAAGGAAACCGAGGGTGACGGCCGGGTTGATGTGGCAGCCCGAGACGTGCCCGATCGTGTAGGCCATGCCGAGCAGCGCCAACCCGAAGGCGAAGGCCACACCGAGGTTCCCGACCTTGTTCGAAGCGATGATCGCCGTGCCGGGACCGATCAGCATGAGCACCGTGGTGCCGATGACCTCGGCCGCCGCCATCTTCGTCAACGAAGGCGCGACCGGAGCCGGGAGCGGCTCGGTGGCGGAGATGTCGGTCATCTGGCCCCCTCAACCGTTTGTGGTGCGCCGACGACCCCGACGGTCGCTGGCCCACCACAAATATGGACCGGGACGGGTCCGCGTCGCATCACCCGCCGTGGGTGAGTGCCCGCTCAGGCGTGACGGGCGGCGGTGAGGTACTGCTGGACGGAACGGATGGACGAGGAGCCCTCGCCGACCGCGGCGGCCACCCGCTTCATCGACCCGAACCGGCAGTCGCCGGCGGCGAACACCCCGCGCAGGCTGGTCTCGAAGGGCAGCCGTGGTGCGTCGCCCTCGGCCATGTCCACGTCGCGGTCGGTGAGGACGAAACCGCTCCGGTCGCGGGCGACGTCCGCCGGCAGCCAATCGGCCTCCGGGTCGGCGCCGATGAAGCAGAACAGCGCGCGGCACGGCCGGGTCGCCTCCTCCTCCTCGGTGCGTATCCGGACCTCGCTCAGATGGCCGTCCACGGGGACGACGGCAACGACCTCAGAGCGGGTCAGCACCTGGATGTGCGGATGGCTCTCGATGCGGTCGAGCAGGTAGTGCGACATGCTCGACACCGCCGAAGGGCCCCGGATCACCATCGTCACCGTCGCCCCCGAACCGGCGAGGAACAGGGCCGCCTGCCCGGCCGAGTTGCCGGCGCCGACAACGACGGCTTCGCTGCCGAAGCACGTGCGGGCCTCGATGGCGGTTGCCGCGTAGTAGATCCCGCGGCCCTCGAGGTCCTCCCACCCGTCGAGTGCCAACTTGCGGTACCGGGCGCCGGTGGCGACGAGCACGGCCCGGGTCGGTACCTGGCTCCCGTCGCTGAGCGTGACGACGAAGAAGCTGCCGTGGAGCTCGATGCCCGCCACCCCGCACGGAGTGGCGATGCGGGCGCCGAACCGCTGGGCCTGCACCGAGGCCAGGCTGGTGAGCTCCTCACCGGACACCCCGCCCGGGAACCCGAGGTAGTTCTCGATCCGCGAGCTGGTCCCGGCCTGTCCTCCGACGCCGGTGACGTCGAGCACCACCACGTCGAGCCCCTCCGATGCGCCATAGACCGCGCCCGCCAGTCCGGCGGGGCCGGCGCCGATCACCGTCAGGTCGAAGGTGCGGCCGGGTTGCGGCCGGTAGGTGAGGCCGAGGTGCTCGGCCAGCTCACCGGGGGTGGGGCGGCGCATGACCCTCGTGGGGGTCACGACCACCGGGGCGTCGGCCGGATGGGCTCCCCACGAGGCGAGCAGGGCCGGTGGGTCTTCGACGTCGTCGAGGTCGGTCCAGACGTGCGGCAGCTCGTTGCGCCTGACGAAGTGGAGCAATGCCGCGCTCTCGGGCGAGAAGCCGGATCCCAGCAGCTCCAGCGTGTGGGCTCCTTCACCTTCTTCCAGCCGTCGGCGACGGGCGATGAAGGCGGCGATGATCAGATCGGCGATGTCGGTCTCGCGGTCGAGCAACCGCCGGAACGACTCGACCGGCACCCGCAGCACGCGTCCCGGGCCGACGGTCCGGGCGGTGAGGTTCGGGCGTTGACCGGTGAGCAGGCTGAGCTCCCCGAGGAAGCCCCCGCTCCCGTAGGTGGCGATCGGCGCCTCGGTCCCTTGCCACGAACGGCGCACGATGTCGGCTCGGCCCTCGAGGACGACGATCAGGTCGTAGGCGGCGTCGCCCTCGCTGAACAGCACATCGCCGTCGGCGCTCACCATCTCGGTGCCGTAGGTGGCGAGGACGACGAGCTGGTCCGCCGTCAGCGTCCGGAACGCGACCTCGTCGACGAGTGAGTCAGCCATGCGTGCATCATTCTTCCTGCCGACGCGGGCGCGCCGAGCCGGGACAATCCGGGTGCAGGCCGCCGACGGCCGGCTGTCAGAGGGCGGGCGGTCCGGCCCGCAGGCGGGCGCACATGTCGTCCGCTCGTCCCCCGAAGGGGTGCAGCGATTCCAGCCACCACGTGGCTCCTGCCGCCTCCCACGCCGACAGCGCCTCGGTGTCGTCGGGTGACGCCGTCGACCCGCTGGCGACATACGCATAGTCGGCGTCATCCCGACCCACGGCGCCACGGATGGCGGCCAGGTCGTCGGCGGTGATCAGCCCGGTGGCGTCGCCGGCCTTGCGGGGCACGACGCCGTCGTAGCGGGCCGCCCGCTCGAACGGTGCCCGGTTGGGCCAGTGCCCACCGACCCAGATCGGGATCGAGCCGTTGACCGGACCGGGTACGAACGCCGGGCTGTGCACGGTGTGATGGACGCCGTCGAAGTCGACCGGCTCACCGCTGAGCAGCCCAGTGAGGATGGTGAGCGCCTCCTCCAGCCGCTCACCCCGACGGGTGAGCGGCTCACCGAAGGCCTCGTAGTCGTAGTCGTCGCCGAGGCCGACGCCGAGGACGGCCCGGCCCCCCGACAGGTGATCCAGCGTCACGACCTCACGGGCCACCACCTGCGGTCGCCGGCGGGCCAGCGCGGTGACCATCGTCCCCAGGTGCACCCGCGAGGTGACGGTGGCGGCCGCCGCCAGGCACAGCCACGGGTCGGCCATGGGTGGCGTTCCGCCCCACGCCGGATTCCAGGTGACGTGATCCCAGAGGAAGAACGCATCCCAACCTGCGGCCTCCGCCTCGGCGGCCATGTCCATCACCAGCCTGGGATCCGCCCACTCGTTGAAGGCCGGCAGGGTCAGCGCGTAGCGCACCCTCGCAACCTAGGCGTGACGTGGTCGCCCGGGTCGAGGGTGCTGCCACCCGGGCTACCGCACCGGCTCCGTGGGTCAGCCGTTCCTGGCCGCTCGCTCGCGTTGGCGTTGCGCCTGCAGCTCGGCCATGTCGGTGGTGAAGTCCGAGACGAAGGGCCAGTCCTCACCCTCGGTCGGCGACTGCATGAACCGCGTCCGGTCGTCGGGAACCTCCGTGTTGGCCATCCGGTACTGCGAGTAGGCCTGGCGCTTGTAGGTGATGTTGTCGGGCTGGAGCGTGTGGGCCCGGGCGAAGTGGGCGAGCGTCCGCGGGCTGAAGCCCTCGAGGCGCCACAGGTGCTGCGCCAGCTCGAAGTGTGCGGCCGCCTCCGACACCTCCGGCGTCTGCGGGTGTGATCGGGCGATCACCTGGTCGGGACGCAGCGCGTACTCGCTGTCCGCGCCCTTCTCGGCCCAATCCCGGAGCCGGTTGGCGTAGCGCTGCGGATCCTCGGCCCGCGTCCCCATCCCCATCAGCACCGGCGTGCCGTCCGGGCCCGGCCGTTCGGCCGGAGGCGGCACGGCGCTCTCGTGGGGCCGCACGATCGTGCCGGCCTCGTCGATCCAGATGCCGCTCGGGATGTTGGTCACGCCGAAGAGGATGTCCATCCTGTGGCTCTCGTCGACCAGCGATGGATGCCGTGGGCGTGCCGTCTCGATGAAGGGGCGAACCACGTCCGCGCCGCCGATCTCGAGGCCGACGGTGACGATCTCGACACCGAGGGGATGAAGCTCCTGCCGCAAGTCCTGCCACCCGGGCAGGTCCATTCGGCAGCCTCAATAGGGCGCCCACGACACGAGCACGACCTTCTGGCCGCGCAGCGAAGAGAGCCGGAACTCCTGGCCGTCGATGTCGGGCAGGATCAGCTCCGGCGCGCTGGCGGTGGCGAGGGCTCGCCCGCCCAGGGTCTCGGGGCCAAGGGCCCAGACACCGAGGTCCTCGTCCCGGACGAGGGCCATGCCCATGCGCGCCGCCGTGGCGGCCACATCGAAGGACGCTCCGGCACCCAGCGGCACGCAGACGTCGCCGCGGCAGGCACCTTCGGGCTTGATGTCCCAACCCGTCCCAGCCGAGAAGGCCTCTGGGGAGACGTCCAACGTGTCGAGGATCATGCCGTGACGCTATCGAGACTCTCCCGACGGGCACCGGGCGTCGCGGGTCCCTGACGAGATCCCGCCGGGCTGACGGCGGGTGGTAGACCGCTCTTCGTGACCACGCTGGGGGACGCCGAAGCGCTGGGTGGGGACGACGATCTGCCGGCGGTGCTCGGCGCGCCCGTCCAGTCGCCGGAGGAACGCCGGGCCGCGGGCCGCGAGCGGCGCCAGACCACGCCCCGACGAGCCCACTCCGCCTGGGAACCGCCGGGCGATCGCCGCGACCCGGTCGAGCTCCTGATCGACCAGAGCGCCGGCCGGGTGCCGGAGCTCGTACCGGTGCGCAACACCCGGATGCTCCAGTCGGCCTTCACCTTCTACCGGGGCTCCGCGCTCCAGATGGCTCTCGACCTGGCGGCGACGCCCTCCTCCGGCATCGACGTCCAGCTCTGCGGGGATGCCCACCTGTTGAACTTCGGGATCTTCGCCAGCCCCGAGCGCGCTCTCATGTTCGACCTCAACGACTTCGACGAGACGGGACCGGGTCCCTTCGAGTGGGACGTCAAGCGCCTTGCGGCCAGCGCCGTGATCGCGGCCAGAGACCTCGGGATGAGCGTGGCCGACCAGACCGCGGCGGCCCAGGGTGCCGCCGCCGCCTACCGCACCTGGATGGCGCGCTACTCCGAGATGACCCACCTCGACGTCTGGTACGCCCGGCTGGCGGCGGCCTCGCTCCTCGACCTCATGG
>DASXLH010000313.1:0-5555 GCA_036496335.1 Acidimicrobiales bacterium | reverse complement strand
CGGGCCCGGGCGGCCAACAGGATGTTGTGGGCGAACGGGTAGACGGAGGCGGCCACCGTGATGGGCGGGCGACCGAGGCCGGTGTCGACCGCCGACACCCGGGTCAGGTCGAGCGTGATCAGCAGGAGCACGGGAGCGGCCGCCATCCGGTCGAAGGCCCCCACGCCGAGGCTCTCGTCGGCGCCAGCCGCCTCGAGGTCGACGGCCGCGGTGCTGGTGGGGCCGGAGTCGGCTGCCTCGAACGGCACCAGGCCGGCGGCGAGGTGGGCGGCGTACTCCCGCCCACCCTGGAGGTAGAGCTGGCCCAGGCGGTCCTTGGTCGCCTGGTCGCGGATCACGATGACCTTCCACGCCTGCCGGTTGCCACCGTTGGGGGCGAACCGGGCGTGGTCGAGGATGTCGAACAGCACCTCGTCGGGCACGGGCTCGTCGGTGAACTCCCGGGTCGCCGGCGTGGTGCGCATGGCCTCGTTCAGATCCACGCTCTGAGCCTGTCAGACCTCGGGCGACGGCCGCATGGCCTGTCCCTCGAACCGACGGTGCAGGGCGATGGCGGCGGCGGTGGCGACGTTGAGCGAATCGACGCCGGTCGCCATCGGGATGCGGACCCGGCGGCTGGCCCGATCCAGGGCCGTGGCGGACAGGCCCGGTCCTTCTGCGCCGAGCAGGAGGGCTACCCGACCAGCGTCCTCGAGCCGGTCGACCGGCTCCGCCGACGGATCGGGAGTGAGCGCGACGAGCTCCAGGCCCGCCGTGGCCAGCTCGTCGAGCCAGGCGGCCGAGCGGGCGTACGGGACGGCCAGCACGTGGCCCAGGGAGACGCGCACCGATCGGCGGTAGAGCGGATCGGCGCAGCGCTCGTCGAGCACCACGGCGCCGGCCGCGAAGGCGGCGGCGTTGCGGAAGAGCGCCCCGAGGTTCTCGTGGTCGTTGACCCCCTCGAGCGCGATCACGGTGGTGGCTCCGGCGGTGACCTGGGCCACCGAGCGGGTTGCCGGTCGTGCCGCCATCGCCACCAGGCCCCGGTGGATCGGGTAGCCGACGATCCCATCCATCACCTCCTGGTCGACGACCAGCAGGTTCAGGTCGAGGTCGGCGAGCCGGTCGACCCAACCGGACGTGGCCAGCACGGAGCGCACCGTCACCCCGCAGGCGACGGCCCGCCGCAGCACCAGCTCGCCCTCCAGGGCAAACAGCCCGTCCTGCCGCTGCAGGTCGGCGTCCCGGAGTCGGCGGTAGGGCCGGAGCTCGTCGCTGGACACGCGTGCAGCATCGCGAACGCGCCATGCTTCCGGCCTACGCGCCATGCTGCAGCGCGTACGCACCGCGTCGCACGGTCGCGGGCGGAGGTGGCCGAGGCGAGCGGGAGCTGATCGAGTGGCGGACCTGGAGTTCAGCGTGGAGGACGGGATCGGCACGATCCTGCTCAACCGCCCCGAGAAGCGGAACGCCTTCACCCTCGAGATGGTGGACGAGTGGGCCGACATCGTCCGGGCCGCGGCCGACGACGACGCCGTGAGCGTGCTGGTGCTGACCGGCGCCGGCGCGGCGTTCTGCGCCGGCGGCGACCTAGACATGCTGGCCGAGAAGCACACTGCCTTGTCCCGCAAGCGCCACATCTTCGACCGGATCCAGCGGGTGGCCCGGGCCATGGACGACCTCGACAAGCCGACCATCGCGGCCGTCAACGGGGCCGCCATCGGGGCCGGGATGGACATGGCGCTGATGTGCGACATGCGGGTGGCCGCCCGGTCGGCCCGCTTCGCCGAGTCCTACCTCAACGTTGGGCTGGTCCCCGGCGACGGTGGTTGCTACTACCTGCCCCGCCTGGTGGGGCCAGCCAAGGCCCTCGAGCTCCTCCTCACCGGCGACGTCATCGACGCGGCCGAAGCGGAGAGGCTCGGCATCGTCAACCGGGTGGTCGACGACGACGTCCTCCTGGACGAGACCTACGCCCTGGCCCGGCGGATCGCGGCCAAGTCGCCGGTGCCGCTGCGGATGATCAAGCGGGCGGTGTACCAGGGACTCCGCAGCGACCTGCGGACCTCGCTCGACCTCATCTCGTCCCACTTCGGCATCGTGGCTGTCACCGACGACGCCGAAGAGGCCATGTCCGCCTTCCGGGAGCGGCGCGACCCGGACTTCACCGGGCACTGACAGCCGGCTCGTGGCCCTCTACCAACGCGACGACGAGCTCTACCTGCCGACCGGCGCCACCCGTGGGCCCTGGGACGCGAACGCCCAGAACGGCGGCGCCGTCTCGGCGTTGGTCGCCACAGCGGCCGTCCTGCACGACCAGGCGGGCGCACCCCGCCTGGACGAGCACATCCTCGCCCGGTTGACGGTCGATCTGGTCAGGCCGGTGCCGCTGACCCCGCTGTCGGTCACCACCTCCACCGTGCGCCCCGGCCGCAAGGTCCAGCTGGTGGAGGTGCTCGTCCACGCCGGCGAGGAGGTGGTCACCCGGGCCTTGGGCCTGCGGATGCCGGCCACCCACCCCGACGTGGTGGCCAGTGCTGAAGCGCCACCGGCCTTCCTCGGCGCGGATACGGCGCTGTCGCCGGCCCCGGCCCGCGAGCCCGGGGAGGAGCTGTTCCACATGGACGGCGCCGAGGTCCGGACCCACCGGAGGGGCGAGGAGCGGCCCGTACCGGTGCCGATCTGGGTTCGCCTCACCCAGGAGGTGGTGGAGGGCGAACCGACGCTGCCGGCCGCCCGGGCGTTGGCGGCCGCTGATTTCGGCAGCGGGCTGAGCGGCATCGCCGGACCCGGATGGCGGTCGATCAACGTCGACGTCGACGTCCACCTGTTCCGGCTGCCGGTGGGGGGCTGGGTCTGCTACCTGGCCCGGTCGCAGGGTGCCGCCGGCGTCGGGCTCGCCGGGGGTCCGCTCTATGACACCCACGGCCCCATCGGCCACGCCCAGCAATCCGTCCTCGTGGAGCCGTGGGCGGGCTCCTTCCCGCCCCGGGCCGGCGGACCCGAATCCGATCCAAGGAGCACCTGATGGACCTCGATGTCACCGACTACCGCCCGACCGACGACTTCTTCGGTGCGCCCTACCTCGACCGGGACGAGGAGCGGTCGGAGCCCACGCCGCATCAGTACCTGCACGGCGGCTTCGAAGGCACCGGCACCCGTTTCTCGCTCTACTTCCCGCCGGCCGACGGCTACCGGGGCCGGTTCATCCAGCCCCTGGAGGGTGGCCTGGGGGGGAGCGAGCACAGCTACGACAGCCTCACCGGGGCCATGGGCCTGCTGATCGGCGGCTACGACTTCGCTCCCGGCCTGGGCGCCTACATGGTGGAGAGCAACCAGGGCCACGTCGGCTCCGAGCTGTGCCCGAAGGCCGGTGACGACGCCACCGTCTACGCCTACCGGGCCAGTGCGGAGACCGCCCGCTTCGCCCGGCACCTGGCCGTGCAGCTCTATGGCGTCGCCCCCCATCACGGCTACGTGTTCGGCGGCAGCGGCGGCTCGGGCCGGGCCGCCATGTGCATCGAGCACGTCCACGACGTGTGGGCCGGAGCGCTCACCTTCATGGGTGTCACCGCCGCGCCGACGGTGGAGCGGGCCGGCGGCCCGCCCTTCTCCACCCTGTACAACGCCCAGCGGGTGATCGGCCGCCAGCTCGGCGACGTGGTCGACGCCCTCGAGCCGGGGGGCTCCGGCCGTCCCTACGACGGGCTGAGCACGGCGCAGCGCGACGCCCTGCGCGACCTGTACCGGTCGGGCTTCCCCCGGGGCGTCGAGTACCTCATCACCCACCCGCAGGGGCAGATCGGCCTGTGGGGCTGGAGCGCCGAGCAGTGGTACCGCGACGACCCCGGCTACTACGAGCGCTTCTGGACCGAGCCCGGCCACCTCGGCCACGACGATCCGGCCGCCTTTGCGGCCGACCTGATCGTCGACCGGAAGGTGACGGTGTCCAAGGTGGTGACGGCCGGCGAGCTCGGCGCCGTCGGTGCCCTGCAGGACCCCAACCTCGTCTGGGGCATCTTCATCGACGGGATCACGCCCGAGGAGGGCTTCCTGCAGGGGTCGAGCATCAAGATCGTCAGCGGCAGGGCGGCGGGCCGCCAGCTGTGGTGCATCGGCTCGTCCCGGGCCGGCATGCTGCTGGCCGACGGGATCGGGGCCGACGGCAACGCCCGCTTCGCCGATGTGGAGCCCGGCGACGAGATCGTGCTCGACAACCGCCAGTACCTGGCCTACTGCTACCGCTACCGGCACGTGGTCGACGTCGAGGACCCGGCCATGGCCCACCTCCACGTCGACGGCCGGGCGCTGTACCCGCAGACCGAGGCGGTGCCCAACACCCCGCCCGCCCACATGGGGATCTACGACTGGCAGGGGCGCTACACCGGCAAGGTGCTCACCGTTCAGCACACCCACGACTCCTCGATCTGGCCCCGGCTCCACGCCTGGCCCGAGGGGGAGGCGCAGGGACGCTGGGTGCTGCAGTGGCTCGAGAACGCCGAGCACGTCCCCTGGCAGGCCGTGCCCCGCGCCGGCCGGGTGGCGGCGTCCACTCGGCTCGTCGACTGGAAGGGCAACGTGGAGCAGGGCCTCCACGACCTGGTGGCGTGGGTGGAGGAAGGCACCGCTCCCCCCACGACCAGGGGGACCACCATGGCGCCCGGCGGCGCCCTCCGGCTGGCACCGACGGCGGCCGAGCGGGGCGGTATCCAGCCGGTGGTGACAGCACTGGCCAACGGCGCCGCCCGGGCCGACGTGAAGCTCGGCGAACCGGTCACCCTGTCGATGACGGCCGAGGTGCCGCCCGGGGCGGGCACGATCATCGCCGTCCAGTGGGACGTCGACGGCACCGGTGCCTACCCCTATGCCGACGAGACCGTCGACGGCACGAAGACGTCGCTGGCCGGGTCGGTCGAGCACGCCTACGGCGAGGTGGGCACCCACTTCGTCACCGTGCGGGTCACCTCCCACCGCCAGGGCGAGCTAGGCGCCACCAGCCGTCGCATCGAGAACCTGGCTCGGGCCCGCGTCGTGGTCACCGCCTGAACCCACCGGGCGGTCTCAGAGGGTCCGGAACGACCCGCCGTCGAGGAGGATCTGGGCGCCGTTGACATAGGCGCCGGCGTCGCTGGCGAGGAACACGCACACCCCGACCATGTCGGTGGGCCGGCCGATGCGGCCCATCGGGTTGGCGGCGGCGGCAGCGTCGGCCTGCCCGGCCGGCCAGTGCGTGACGATGTCGGTGTCGAAGGCACCGGGCAGCACCGTGTTGGCCCGGACCTTCGGGTTCCAGGCCCCGGCCAGCCCCAGCGTGAGGGCGTTGAGGCCGGCCTTGGCCATGGCGTAGGGCAGGTCGCCGGGCCCGGGCCGCCACGAACCAGCGGTGCTGACGTTGATGATCGAGCCGCCGTCACCGTCGGCCATCTGGGCGCCGATCAGTGAGGCCAGTCGGAACGGGCCCTTGGCGTTGACGGCATGCGTCTTGTCGTAGAGCTCCTCGGTGACGGAGGGCAGGTCGTCGTACAGGGGGGAGAGGCCGGCGTTGTTGACCAGGACGTCGCAATGCCCGAAGTGGC
>DASXLH010000312.1:0-2188 GCA_036496335.1 Acidimicrobiales bacterium | reverse complement strand
ATCTGGCTCGGCAGGGCGGTGTCCATGGCGGCGGCGGCGGACGCCTCGGTGGTGACCGCGGCCTCGACCGCCGACTGGTACTGACCGCCGTCGTCGAGTCCGCGAACGGCGACGTGGGCGGTGTCGAGGACCGTGAACCGGCTCTGGAGGTCGCTGACGTCGCGGGTGCTCCCCGTTCGGCCCGCGGCCTGGCTGGCCTCGGCCAGCAGCCCGTCTCGGCCGTCGGCCCCGCCCAGGGTCCCGACCAGCGCATCGAAGTCCGTGACGTAGGCAGCGCCGTTCCCCCTGGCGATGAGGGCGAGGTTGTCGTCGTTGTAGGCCCGGAGGGTGAGGATCCTGGACGTCGACAGCGTCTGGACGGCGTCGGAACCGTCTCGTCGGGCCGAGGCGAGGGCCGACCCCTCCGACGCCACCAGGAGCAGCGTCGATCCGAGCGCCACGACCACCAGGGACAGGCCGACCACGAGTCCGACGTTGAGGAGGCGACGGACACGGCGGGCCAGGAACAGCTGGACGAGGGCGAAGAGCAGCAGTGCACCTGCGCTGGCGAGCACGAGGGCGCCGACGTCGGCCCCCGAGGTGCCTCGTGCGTAGCCGTCCGAGAGCCGGCCGGCGGCCTGGGCGTAGACGACCGTCGAGTCGTTCAGGATCTTCGACCGCATCAGCGTCGACGCCTGCCGGAGGTAGGCGGCCCCCACCGCGAACCCTTGACGGTTGTTGGCCCGGGCCGACTCGATCAGTCCCGAGTAGACGGGCAGCTGCTCCGCGATGTCGGCGACGGCCTGGCCGGCCTCCGTCGTCGTGCCGACTCCGCGGCCCACCTCGGCGAGATCGCGGCCGGCGGAGGCGAGGTCGTCGTCGTAGCGCCGCAGGAGGTCGGGCGACTCCTTGCCGGCCTGCAGGTACGCCGTCGAGGCCGCCGCATCGGCGTCGGCCAGCGCGCCGTAGAGCCGCTCGGAGGCGAGGAGCTGGGGCGCGGCACCGAGACCGACGGCCCGGGCGGCGTTCGCCCGCGAATGGGCGGTGAGGGTGGCGGTCACCCCGACGGTGAGGACGACGGCCACGAGCAGCACCGACGCCAGCCGCATGCGACCGGGGGTCGTGGCCAACCAGCGGCGGATGGCGAGCCCCTGTACACGGACGCCGCGGGAATCGGTGTCACGGGAGGGCACGTTCAGCACCAATGCCGGACCGCCTGCTTTCGTTGGGATCGACCCGGCTCGACCCGGCGCCTGCACCTGCATGCAGTCGACGGTCGCATGTCGGGCTGCATGCGTCCATGTCCGCCGGGGTCCTCGTTGCTGGCGGCGAGGGAAGCACAAGATGTCCCCGGGGACAGTGACCCACCCATGGAGGCGGCGACTACGATCCGTCCCGACGGAGAGGATGCATGGCCCGGCTCGAGATCTTCGGCTTGGACGGACGGCGTGACATCGTCGAGCTCGACGGTGTGCCCATCACCTTCGGACGGGCGCCCACCGTCGACTGCGTGATCAGCGACGAGAGCGTCTCGCGGGTTCACGCCCGCATCGTCCCCCTTCCGCCGAACCGCTGGGCGATCGAGGACCTCGGGTCGATGAACGGCACCTGGGTGTCCGGCGAGCGTGTCTACGGCCAACACGTGCTCCAGAACGGCGCCGAGATCAGGCTGGGGGGCGCCAGCATGCTCTTCCACGACGCCGGCGCCGTCGACGGCTCGAGCACCGTGAAGAAGGCGCGTCCACCGGTCGTGACCCAGGGCGAGCACCGGGTCCTGGTGGAGCTGTGCCGCCCACTGTTCGGACCGTCGGTGGTTCGTCGGGCGTCGACGACTCGGGAGATCGCCGAGGCCATCTTCACCGGTGAAGCGAATGTCAAGCAGCACCTGGGCCACCTGTACGACAAGTTGGCGATCCCAGAAGATAGAGCCAATCGGCGCGATCTTCTGGCCACGGCTGCGGTTGAATGTGGCCTTATCGGCCGCGGTGACTATGCCTGACGATCGCCCTCCGCCCTAGCCCCCGGGTGAGTGGGTGCTGACCCCCCGGTTGGGCTCAATGATCGCGCTGGCCATCGCCGACAAAGGGTGTACCGGGTCATCGTCAGGGCATGTTCCGTCACGACAGCCCGAACCGACGACCTGGCGGTGCGTCGGCACTGATCGTCGGCGGCATGGCCGCCCTACTCGCTGTCGGGTGGGCCGCGTCCT
>DASXLH010000311.1:0-2558 GCA_036496335.1 Acidimicrobiales bacterium | reverse complement strand
GCTGGTCGGCGACGTTGGCCACCGAGGTGGTGACCAGGTCGGACAGCGCCTGCTGGCGGGCGATCTGGCTGAGATCGGTGACGCTGTCGAGGTCGGGGGCCGACGACGTGTCGCGGTTGACATAGGTGTCGATGGCGACCGTCTTCAGGCTCTTCTCCAGGTCGTTGAAGTGGGCCGTCAGGGCGCGCTCGGCCGCCTGGGCGCTGACGAGGGTGGCCTGGGCGGCGACCACGCCCTGCTCCGCGCTGGCCACGTCGGCCTGCTGCGCCGCCAGCTCGCTCTGGATGGCGGTGAGCGCCTTGGCCACGTCGGCGTCCTGGGCCTTGAGCACGTTGAGCTGGGCGGCGAGATCGGCGCGCTGGCGGCGAACCTTGTCGCGGTCGGCCCTGGTGTCGGCACCGGCCGTCGGGCCGCCCGCGACCACGAGGGTGAGCAGGACCGCCAGGGTGGCCAGCAGCGCAGGGATGCGCCGACTGGCCAGCGCGGCGGTTGGTCGGGGGCAGCGAGCCATTGCCGCCGCCGACCGTACCCGGCGCGACCGAGCGCCAGGGTCATGTCGCGTCGAACGACGTGACCCTGGCGCTCGTCAGCGGGATCGCAGCTTCCTGACCAGGCGGTTCCGGCGGGGGCCCTTGGCCTGGACCAGGAAGTGCCGGCCTGGATCAGGAGGTGCCGGCGCTTGATCAGGAGGTGCCTGCGCTTGATCAGGAGGTGAAGGTGGCCCGACCCTCGGAGATGACGGTCTCGCCGGCCTCGTTCGAGGTGGTGTAGATCGCCTCGCCGTCGCCCGTCCGCCAGATGCGGACCGTCAGCGACTGGCCGGGGAACACCGGCTTGGCGAAGCGGGCTTCCATGCCGGTGAACTTCGTGTCGTCGCCGTCCGCCAGGGAGTGCAGCAGCGCCCGGCCGGTGAAGCCGAAGGTGCACAGGCCGTGGAGGATGGGCTTCGGGAACCCGGCCATCTTGGCGAACTCCGGATCGGAGTGCAGCGGGTTGCGGTCACCCGACAGGCGGTAGGTGAGGGCCTGGTCGTCACGGGTCTTGTAGGTGACCTCGTGGTCGGGGGCCCGCTCCGGCGGGACGTTCTTCGGGCCGGCGGGACCGCGGTCGCCGCCCCAGCCGCCGGCGCCCCGGATGAACGCCGAGGTCGACGTAGTGAGGAGCACCTCGCCCGTCTCGACCAGCACCGACGTGGCCTCGGAGGCGATGACCATGCCCGAGCCCTTGTCGTAGACGCCGGTGAGCCGGCCGGTGTTGCTGACCGTGCCCTTCACCGGGATCGGGCGGTGGAGCTTGATGCTCTGCTCACCGTGGACCAGGTTGGCCATGTTGATCTCGCCGATGGACGCGTAGTTGACCGGGGCGCCGCCCAGGATCACGGCCATGGTCGGCAGCACGCGCTGCTCGACGTCCTTCGAGTTCTCGGTCGTGTACTTGAGCTCCGAGGGGTCGAGCGGGTCGATCGAACCGGCCCCGACACCGACGGCGTAGATCAGCGCGTCCTTCGAGTCCCAGGAGCGCTCGACGGGTCCCGTCTCCTTGCCCACTCCGTCCAAGCTGGGTGTTGCCATGTCAGGTCCTCCGGCGGTGAGTGAATGGCCTTGTCCGGCCCGGGACTCTGGCACATCGCCCTGCCTCCGTCCATGTTGGCCGGCCCCCGGTTGGATGCGGGGCGACGCCGCCGCTCCTAGAGTCCCGCTCCGACGTGGCGGGCCGGTCGGGCCCGCCGACGGGGGAGGACCACACCGATGAGCACCACTGAGCCGACGACCGCCGGCAACGACGAGGCCCGCCGCGAGGACGTCGACGGCGTCGTCACCGTCACCTTCACCCGGGACGCCAAGCGCAACGCCGTGACGCCGGCCATGTTCGAGGTGATCTACGGGGCGGTGCGTGACCTGGGCGACCGTGACGACCTACGGGTGCTGGTGATCACCGGCGAGGGCCGCTTCTTCACCTCCGGCCTCGACTTCGCCAGCCTGCGGCTCAACGTGGGCGAAGGGACCGACGGCATCGTCCGGGGCTCCAACATGCGCCGCCAGTACCGGGCCGAGGCCCACCACGATCTCTTCGACGAGATCGAGTCCATCGAGAAGCCGATCATCCTGGCCGCCCAGGGCGCCTGCATGGGCGTGGGCATCGAGATGGGCGTGTCCTGCGACTTCCGCTTCGCGGCCGAGGGCGCCACCTTCTCGCTCCCCGAGGTTCAGAACATCGCCACCCTGCCGGGCTCGGGCGGCATCAGTCGGCTCACCCGGCTGGTCGGCCCGCACTGGGCCCGCTGGCTGGCCATGGCCTGCGAGACCATCGACGCCCAGCAGGCCCTGAACATCGGCCTGGTCCACGCCGTCTACCCGGCTGAGACCTTCCAGGAGCAGGTGCAGGCCTTCGCCCGCAAGATGGCCGGGCTCCCCCGGGAGGCGGTCGGGCTCACCAAGCACGCCATCGACGTGGCCGAGACCACCGATCGCCGCACGGCCCGCGAGTTCGACCGGATGGCCCAGACCCTGCTGTTCATGTCCGACGACTTCAAGGACAAGGTCAGCGCGTTCAACAAC
>DASXLH010000310.1:0-6187 GCA_036496335.1 Acidimicrobiales bacterium | reverse complement strand
CTCGGGGTGGAACTGCCACGACGTTTCCTCGTTGACCTCGACGCCGAGGCGGTCGGAACCGACCAGCTCGGCGCACTTGGCGTTGTCCTCGAGGTCGGGGCAGGCGGGATAGCCCCATGAGTAGCGCCCGCCGCGGTACTGCTGGCGGAACAGGCCGGTCAGCGTGGGGCCGTCCTCTCCGGCGAAGCCCCACTCCTCGCGGATGCGGTGGTGCCAGAGCTCGGCCAGCGCCTCGGCCATCTCCACGCCGATGCCGTGGAGCTTGAGGTACTCCCGGTAGCGGTCGGCGGCGAAGAGCTCGGCCGTGCGCTCGGACACCCGCTCGCCCATGGTGACGATCATGAAGGCGGCGTAGTCGGCCTCTCCTGAGGACAGGGGCCGGAACAGATCCGCGATGCAGAGAAACGTGTCCTTGCGCTGGCGGGGGTAGGGGAACCGGCCCCACTCCTCGGTGCGGGTGTCGTCGGTGAACACGACCAGGTCGTCACCGTCGCCGTTGACCGGGAAGTACCCGTAGACGACCTGGGGCACGAGCAGGTCGGCCGCCTTCACCTCGGCCAGGATGGCCCGGAGCTCGGGCCGGATCCGGTCCTTGAAGTCGGTGTCGTTCTCGCCCGCCTCCGGTCGGTACTGCCACTGGTTGCGGAACAACGCCGTCTCGTTGACGTAGGTGGCGATCTCGTCGAGGGCGATGCCCTTGACCACCCGGGAGCCGAGGAAGGGCGGCTTGAACACCTCGTTGTCGATCGCCACCTGGGGCGAGCGGCTGGGCACCTCCACGGCCTCGACCGCCTGCTGCGATCGGCGGGGCGGCAGGTTGCGACCCCCCAGCTCGCGGCCCCAGGCCGGGTCCCAGTTGCCGGTCCGCTTGGCCTCGACCAGGAGGTCCATGGTGTGGAGGCCCTCGAAGGCGTCCTTGCCGTAGAAGACCCGGCCGTCGTAGACCTCGCGCAGGTCGCGCTCGACGTAGGTGCGGGTGAGGGCGGCGCCGCCGAGGATCACCGGCAGGTCGGCCAGGGAGCGGGCGTTGAGCTCCTCGAGGTTCTCCCGCATGATGAGCGTGCTCTTCACGAGCAGGCCGCTCATGCCGATGGCGTCGGCGTCGATCTCCACCGCCTTCTCGATCATGTCGGCGATCGATACCTTGATGCCGAGGTTGTGCACGTCGTAGCCGTTGTTGGTGAGGATGATGTCGACCAGGTTCTTGCCGATGTCGTGGACGTCGCCCTTCACCGTGGCGAGCACGATCCGACCCTTGCCGCCCTGGTCGGCCTTCTCCATGTGGGGTTCGAGGTAGCGGACGGCCGTCTTCATGGTCTCGGCCGACTGCAGGACGAAGGGAAGCTGCATCTGGCCGGAACCGAAGAGCTCGCCGACCACCTTCATGCCCTCGAGCAGGGTGTCGTTGACGATCGACAGGGCGGGGGTGCCGGCCGCGAGCGACTCCTCGAGGTCGGCCTCGAGCCCGTCGCGGTCGCCGTCGACGATGCGGGCCGAAAGGCGGCGCTCGACACTCCAGCCGCTGCGGTCCTCCTTGACGACGGCCGACGCCTTGACGCCGTCGAAGAGGGCCAGCAGCTCCTGCAGCGGGTCGTACGTGGCGGTGCGCCGGTCGTAGATGAGGTCGAGGCAGATCTCCTTGGCCCGCTCATCGATCTTCGCCAGCGGCATGATCCGCGCCGCGTGGACGATGGCGGCGTCGAGCCCGGCCTGGACGCACTCGTGCAGGAAGACCGAGTTGAGGACGTGGCGGGCGGCCGGGTTGAGGCCGAACGAGACGTTCGAGAGACCGAGGATGGTGGACACGCCGGGAAGCTCGGCCTTGATCCGGCGAATGGCCTCGATGGTCTCGATCCCGTCCCGCCGGCTCTCCTCCATGCCCGTCGACAAGGGCAGGGCCAGGGGATCGAAGAGCAGGTCCTCGGGTGCGAGGCCGTAACGGCCGACGGCGAGGTCGTGGATGGAACGGGCCGCCCTCACCTTCCAGTCGGCGGTGCGGGCCTGGCCCTCCTCGTCGATGCAGGTGGCGACCACCGCCGCCCCGTACTCGCGGGCCAGGGTGAGGAACCGGTCGAGGCGGGTCCCCTCGGCGTCGCCGTCCTCGAGGTTGACCGAGTTGAGGATGGCCTTCCCGCCCAACCACTGCAGGCCCGTCTCGATCACCTTCGGCTCGGTGGAGTCGAGCATCAGCGGCAGGCTCGACTGGGTCGCGAAGCGGCTGGCCACCTCCTCCATGTCGGCCGCCCCGTCCTCGCCGGTGTAGTCGACGCACACGTCGAGGACGTGGGCACCCTCCCGCACCTGGTCCTTGGCCATGGCGACGCAGGTGTCCCAGTCGTCGGCAAGCATCGACTCCCGGAACTTCTTCGACCCGTTGGCGTTGGTCCGCTCGCCCACCGCCAGGAACGCCAGCTCCTGCTCGAAGGGGACCGACGTGTAGATGGACGAGCAGGACGGCTCCAGGATCGGCGTGCGGACCGCGGGCGTGAGGTCCCGGCAGCGCTCGACCACGGCGGCGAGGTGCTCGGGGCTGGTGCCGCAGCAGCCGCCGATCACGTTGACCCCCAGCTCGGTGATGAACCGGGCATGGTGCTCGGCCAGCTGGTCGGGGGTCAGGTCGTAGTGCATCTTCCCGTCGACGATCGACGGCAGCCCGGCGTTGGGCAGGCACGAGATCGGCAGGCAGGAGTGCTGGCTCAGGTGCCGCAGGTGCTCGTGCATCTCGCCCGGACCGGTGGCGCAGTTGAGGCCGATGAGGTCGGGTCGCATGGCGTCGAGGGCGACGAGGGCGGCGCCGATCTCGGTGCCGAGGAGCATCCGACCGGTGAGCTCGATGGTCACCTGCACCTGGATGGGCACCTGGCGACCCAGCGACGCCATGGCGCGGCGGGCCCCGATCATCGCCGCCTTGGCGCCCAGCAGATCGTTCTGGGTCTCGATCAGCAGCAGATCGACCCCGCCTTCGAGCAGCCCCGAGGCCTGCTCCTCGAGGGCGTCGCGCAGGTCGGCGAATCGGATGTGGCCGAGGGTGGGCATCTTCGTCCCCGGGCCCATCGAGCCCGCCACCCAACGTCGCTCACCCGGGCGGGAGTAGCTGTCGGCCACCTCGCGGGCGATCGACGCGGCCCGCTTCGACAGCTCGTGGGCCCGGTCGGCGAGGCCGTACTCACCCAGCGGGATCGAGAAGGACCCGAAGGAGTTGGTCTCGACCACGTCGACGCCGACGTCGAAGAAGCTGGCGTGCAGGTCGGCCACGACGTCGGGTCGGGTGGCCACCAGCAGCTCGTTGCACCCCTCCAGGGCGTCGCCGCCGAAGTCGTCGGCGGTGAGGTTCCGCATCTGGAGATTGGTGCCCGTGGCCCCGTCGAAGATGACGACCCGCTCGCGGACGGCGTCGAGAAAGGAGTCAGCCACCTCAAGAGGTTACGACGGCGATCCTCTGGCACCTCTTCTTTGTGCTGCCCAGCGGCGGGGATCGGCCCACCGCCGGGGCGCCGTGCGGTCATCGGCCGGCGGGTCCGGTGGCGACGGAGCGGCCGCCGCCGAAGGGCGCAGCTCCAGGAAGATGGCCTTGGCCGCCCCCAGCAGGGGGACGGCCACCAGCGCGCCCACGACGCCGGCGGTCGACACGCCGATCAGTGCGGCGACCAGGGTTGCTGGTGGCGACAGGTTGACGCTGCGGCCCACCACCAGCGGGGAGAGGAGGTGGTTCTCGAACTGGAGGTAGAGGACGAAGAAGACGGCCGCGATGAGCCCGACGGTCGGCCCCTGGGTCAGCGCCAGGGCCGCGAAGGGGATGCCGCCGACGGCCCCGCCGATCTGAGGCACCAGGTCGAACAGGGCCACCCAGGCGCCGAGCAGCGGGGCCAGCGGGACGCCCAGGATGAGCCCGACGGCGGTCACCGAGACGCCGGCGATCACGGCCACGAGCACCGACCCGGCGAAGTAGCGACCGATGACCCGGTAGAAGAGCCGGCCGAACTGGTCGGCCCGGGGTCGGCGATCGGGGGGGACCAGCCGGCGGATCCGGCTCACGAGCCGCTCCCCGTCGAGGAGGAGCGCAACCGCGACGAGCACGGTCGCCACGGCGGCGAGGGCGCCGGACAGCACGGAGCGTCCGGCCCGCTCGATCGGTGTGGTGTCGCCGTTCAGCCGATCCGGCAGCCGGTCGAGGAAGTCCTGCACCTTCTGGTCGACGTGGGCGTCCCGGAGGCGATGGCCGATGACGGGGAGATCGCCAAAGTCGTGGATGACCTGTGGGAGGTCGTCGCTGAGGTTCTGGGCCTCCTTCGCGGCCGGCGGCCCGAAGACGGCGGCGAGCAGCAGGACGATCGCGATGAAGCCGGAGAGGACCACGCCGACGGCGATCGAGCGGCGCCGCAGACGACGGGCCAGGGCGGTCACCACCGGGTCCAGCGCCAGCGCCAGCAACGTGCCCACGGCCACCCAGGTCAGGACGGGACCGGCCCGATGGACGAGGGACGTGAACGCCACCAGGGTGACGAAGGCAGCCAGGAAGACCGCGACGCTCCGCCAGTCGAGGTCGACCTCCACCGGGTCGGCCGCCCCCGCGGTGGCTCGATCGCCTCCCCGCTCGCCGTCGGGCACGTCGGTACCGTAGGCACGCATGGCCTCCTCGGCGCGGGACACGGGCCCGGAGGTTCGGGTCGCGGGCACCGGGGCTCAGGACTCAGCCCATCCGGCCCGTCGGTCGCTCCGGCTCAGCCCGTCGTCGATCCTGCGGGCGGTGGCGATGTTCGGGCTCACCCTCGTGGCGCTGGCCGGGATCGGTGCCTCCGGTCGGGTGATCGGCTGGATCATCGCCGCCGCCAGTCTGGCCGCCTTCTTCCACCCGATCGTCGACGGGCTGGCGCGGTTCATGCCCAGGGCACTGGCTCTGGTGGTCGTCCTCGTGCTGAGCGTGTCGCTCGTCGGAGGCATCGCCTACGCCGTGGTCGACGACGTCGTCGCCCAAGTGGGCGAGCTCCGTCACGCCCTCCCGGACGCCGCCAAACAGGTGGAGCAGTCGACCCGCTTCGGACAGACGGCCCGTGACCTGCATCTCGCCGAGCGGGCCCAGGCCTTCGTCGACCAGCTACCGGCCCGCCTGCGAGGTGGCTCGGTCAACGACGCGCTGCGCAGCGCCGCCACCCGGGGCGTCGCCCTGCTCATCACGACGGTGCTGACGATCTTCTTCCTCGTCCACGGACCCCGGCTGGTGGAGGGCGCGCTGCGCCAGGTGCCGTACGACCGGCGGGCGGAGGTCCGCGCCGGTGCCGCCTCCGCCTACCGGCGCAGCTGGGCCTACGTCTCGGGCTCACTCGCCATGTCGGCGATGGCGGGTGTCATCGCCTATGTGTGCGCCGAGGCGCTCGGCCTGCCGGGGAAGGCTGCCCTGGCCCTGTGGGTGGCGCTGTTCGACCTCGTACCGCTCATCGGGCTGGTCCTGGGGGCGGTGCCGATCGTGCTGCTGGCCTTCACCACCGTTGGGTGGCAGGAGTCGCTGGCGGTGACCGCCGTGCTGGTCGGCTGGCAGCTCGTGGAGGCGCTGCGCCTGCAACGCGAGGTCGAGCTCCGATCGCTGCACATCGGGCCGTTCGTCAGCCTGGTGGTCGCCTTCATCGGGGTCGAGCTCTACGGCATCGGCGGCGTCTTCGTCGGGCTGGTGGGCGCCGTCGTGGGGGCGGCGGTGCTCGACGAGGCGTTCGGTCATGGCCCCCGCAGCGCCTCGCCCCGGGACACGCCACCCCCTGACCCGCAGACGGACGGTCTGGTCGACGCCCCGTCGGTAGGGTCGGGAGCCGTGTCCACGACGCCCATCCCGGCACCGCGGTGAGGATCTACACCCGCAAGGGCGACGACGGCACCACCGGTCTCCTCTTCGGCGGGAGGGTCCGCAAGGACGCCGAGGCGCCGATGGCCTATGGCGCGGTCGACGAGGCCCAGGCCGCGATCGGGCTGGCCCGGGCGGAGGCCGAGCCGGGGGGACGCCTGGACGAGATCCTCGTCGCCGTCTGCCGCGACCTCTACGTGTGCATGGCCGAGCTCGCCACCCTGGCGTCCAACCGGGCGAAGCTGGTGGCCGGTTCAACCCTCGCCACGCCCGCCATGGTGGAGGCCCTGGAGCCCGTCATCGACGAGGTCACCGCGCTGTTCCCCGCCGTCGAGGACTTCGTGATCCCCGGCG
>DASXLH010000309.1:0-5018 GCA_036496335.1 Acidimicrobiales bacterium | reverse complement strand
CGGTCGACGGCAAGACGGTCGAAGCCGCGCCCGGCGAGATGATCATCGCCGCCGCCGAGCGGGGCGGCACCTACATCCCACGCTTCTGCTACCACCCGCGGATGAGGTCGGTGGGCATGTGCCGGATGTGCCTGGTCGAGGTGGTGGGCCCCCGCGGTCCACAGCTCCAACCGGCCTGCTTCGTGCCCGTGGCCGAAGGCCAGGAGATCATCACCGACTCACCCAACGTCAAGAAGGCGCAGGACGGGGTCCTCGAGCTCCTCCTCGTCAACCATCCTCTCGACTGCCCGGTCTGCGACCGCGGGGGCGAGTGCCCGCTCCAGGACCACACCCTCGGCTTCGGCCCCGGCGAATCGCGCTTCGTCGAGGAGAAGCGCCACTGGGAGAAGCCGATCGCGCTGTCCGAGCTGGTCGCGCTCGACCGGGAGCGCTGCATCCAGTGCGACCGCTGCACCCGCTTCGCCGACGAGGTGGCCGGCGATCCGCTGATCGAGTTCGTGGGCCGGGGCGCCGAGACCGAGGTCAACACGTTCCCCGACCAGCCCTTCGCCTCCTACTTCAGCGGGAACGTGGTCCAGCTGTGCCCGGTCGGCGCTCTCACCGCCAGCCCGTACCGGTTCGCGGCCCGCCCGTGGGACCTCGATCAGGTGGAGTCCACCTGCACGAGCTGCTCGGTCGGCTGCCGGGTGGCCCTGCAGTCCACGACCGACCGGGTGGTGCGCAAGCTCGGGATCGACGTCGATCCCGTCAACCAGGGGTGGCTCTGCGACAAGGGCCGGTTCGACTACGAGTCGGCGGAGAGCCCGGAGCGCTACCGCTCGCCCCTCGTCCGTCGGGGCGACGAACTCGTCGAGACGACCTGGAGCGAGGCGCTCGACCTCGCCGCCGACGGCCTCACCAAGGCGGTGGAGCGTGACGGTGGCGCCGGCGTGGCCGTCATCGGCGGCGCCCGCGGCACCAACGAGGACGCCTACGCCTGGTCGAAGTTGGCCCGGACGGTCCTCAGGACCGACAACGTCGACTGCCAGCTCGGCGACGGGCTGCCGGCCGAGGCGGTGCTCGGCCTGCCGCGGGCCACGATCGACGAGGCGTGTGCCGCCGATGCCGTCGTGCTGCTCGGCGCCGACGTGAAGGAGGAGCTGCCCGTCCTCTACCTGCGGCTCCGGGGGGCGGCCGTAGCCGGGCGGACCACCCTCCACGAGATCTCGCCGACGGCCACCGGGCTCACCCGCTACACCGCCACCTCCACCCGTCACGTTCCCGGTGATTCGCTCGGCGCCGTGCGCGAGCTGCTGGCGAGCGGCGCCCTCACCGGCGCCGAGTCGGTCGTCTGCCTCCTGGGCCGGTCGTCGGTGGCGGAGACCCCCGAGGTGGCCGTGGCCGCGGCGGCGGCGTTGCTGGCCGCCGTCCCCGGCGTCACCTTCCTGTCGGGGCT
This sequence comes from Acidimicrobiales bacterium, assembly GCA_036496335.1. Lineage (GTDB taxonomy): Bacteria > Actinomycetota > Acidimicrobiia > Acidimicrobiales > CADCSY01 > JAEKLB01. The sequence goes on along the minus strand of DASXLH010000309.1, from coordinate 3,583 downwards.
GCGCCGGGCCAACGTGCACGGGGCGCTCGACATGGGTCTCGCCCCTGGGCTGCTGCCCGGGCGGGTCGGCCTCGACGAAGGGCGGGCCTGGTTCACCGAGTGCTGGGGCGAGCTCCCGGCCGAGTCGGGGCTCGACACCCGCGGGATCCTCGAGCACGCCGCCGCCGGCCGGCTGTCGGCCCTGGTGCTGCTGGGTGCCGATCCGCTGGCCGACTTCCCGGACCGCGACCTGGCCCGCCGGGCCCTGGCCGGCACCGGCTTCGTGGTGGCCGTCGACACCCTCCCGAGCGCGTCGAGCCGCCAGGCCGATGTCGTGCTCCCGGCCCGGATGGCCGGCGAGGAAGCCGGGACGACCACCAACCTCGAGGGCCGGGTCAGCCGCGTCTTCCAGAAGGTGACACCGCCTGGCACGGCCTGGGCCGACTGGATGATCGCCGTCGAGGTGGCCGAGCGGTTCGGCTTCGACCTCGGCCTCGAGTCGGCCGAGCAGATCACGGCCGAGATCGCGGCGGTGGCGCCGGCCTACGCGGGGGTCACGAGCGAACGCCTCGCGGCCACGCTCGACGGCGTGCTCGCCGGCCGTGCCGACCCGGACGAGGGCCCCTCCGCCGAGGCGACGGCGCTCCCGGCTCCGAGCGCCGGCGAGGCCCCCGAGGTGCACGCCGCCGCCGCCAGCCCCGCCGGCGCCGTGCCCGCCGGGGCCGACGCCGCCACCCGGGAGGACCCGTCCGCCGATGGGGACGACCAGCCCTCGGCCGACGACCCCGAAGCGGGCGACCCCACCGACGCCGACACCGAGCCTCCCGCTCTCGTGCCCTCGCTCCTCACCTTCCAGCCCCCGGCGTCGCCGCCGACCGTGCCCGTCGCCGACCGCTACTCACTGCGGCTGGTGTCGCACCGGAGGCTCTACGACGACGGCGTCCTCGTCCGCCACGCCCGCTCGCTCGCCCCGCTCACCGACGAGCGGGCGGCCGCCATCGGCATCAACCCCGGTGACCTCGAGCGGCTCGGGATAGGCGACGGCGACCAGGTGCGGGTGTCGAGCAGCCGGACGGCGCTCACCCTCACCACCCACGCCACCGAGCAGGTGCCTCGGGGCACGGCCTTCCTGGCCTTCGCCCAGGCGGGTCCCGGCGCCGCCGACCTGATCGACATCGCCTCACCCGTCACCGAGATCCGGGTAGAGACCCTCTGATGGGCGATCCCCTCTTCCACAACGGGTTCGACGCGTCGGTCGTCGCGCTCGTCGTCGTGAAGTGCCTGATCGGCTTCACGTTCGTGATCGTGGGGGTCATCCTCATGATCTGGTTCGAGCGCAAGCTCATCGCCGACATGCAGAACCGCATCGGCCCGAACCGGGCCGGGCCGTGGGGCCTGCTGCAGACCCTGGCCGACGGCATCAAGCTGATCTTCAAGGAGGACCTCCGTCCCGAGAACGCCGACCCCCTGGTCTTCCGGCTCGCCCCCTACCTGTCGGTGGCGCCCGCCTTCCTGACCTTCTGCATCGTTCCCCTGGGAGGGATCTTCACCGACGGGCACGACGGCAGCGTGACGGTCTTCGGCCACACGACCTACGTCCAGGTGGCCGATCCGCCCATCGGCGTGCTCTTCCTGCTGGCCATGTCGTCGGTCGGGATCTACGGGATCATGCTCGCCGGCTGGGCCTCCGGCTCGAAGTACCCGCTCCTCGGCTCCGTCCGGGCCTCGTCCCAGATGGTGAGCTACGAGGCGGCGCTCGGGCTCTCCGTCGTCACCGTCGTGCTCCTCTCCGGCTCCCTGTCGACCCATCTGATCGTGGCCGGCCAGGCCCACTCGATCCTCGACTGGAACGTCATCGCCACCGCGTTCGTGCCGTTCGCCATCTTCTGCGTGGCGGCCACGGCCGAGCTCAACCGACCACCCTTCGACCTGGTCGAGGCGGAGCAGGAACTGGTCGGCGGGTTCCACACTGAGTACTCGGCCATCCGCTTCGGCATGTTCTACCTGTCGGAGTTCATGAACACGATCACGATGTCGGCCATCATCGTGACCTTGTTCCTGGGCGGCCCCGCCGGCCCCATCGGGCCCGGCCCGTCCGAGCTGTACCCGTTCATCTGGTTCGGGCTGAAGCTGGTGGTGTTCCTCTTCGGGTTCGTGTGGCTGCGGGCCACGCTGCCGCGGTTCCGCTACGACCAGCTCATGGACCTGGGCTGGAAGAAGCTGATCCCGGCTGCCCTGGTGTGGCTCATCCTCATCGGGGTCATCCAGGTCGGCAGCGACCGCGGCTGGTCGATCCTGGTGGCGCCCGCCATCGGCGTCGCCGTGCTGGCGGCCGTCTTCGGCCTGCTGGCCGGCGGGCTGCGGACGGCGGCCCGACGTCGTGAGCTCGAGCCCGAGGGGACGATCTGATGGGCTACTTCAAGGGCTTCGGGGTCACCTTCGCCAAGCTGGCCAAGTGGACCGACACGGGCAAGATCGTCACCACCTCCTATCCGGAGGAGAAGCGGCCCAAGCCGGAGCGCCTCCACGGTCGTCACGTCCTCAACCGGTACGAGGACGGCATGGAGAAGTGCATCGGCTGTGAGCTGTGCGCCGGCGTGTGCCCGGCCCAGTGCATCTACGTGCGGGGCGCCGACAACCCGTCCGACGACCCGGTGTCGCCGGGCGAGCGCTATGGCTTCGTTTACGAGATCAACTACCTCCGCTGCATCCACTGCGATCTGTGCGTCGAGGCCTGCCCCACCGAGGCGATCACCGAGTCGAAGCTGTTCGAGTTCTCCTTCACCAGCCGCCAGGACGCCATCTACACGAAGGAAGAACTGGTCGTCGACGATGCCGGCCGTCCCCGTCCGCAGCCCTGGGAGGACTGGCGGGACGGCGAGGACCTCAACACGTCCGGCTGGATGCGGGCCACGGCCGCCAACGGCTCCGCCGGTCAGATCGGGCGGGTCGGCTGGTCGGGCGAGCTCGGCTACGGCGTGCGGGCCGCCGAGCTGCCCCAGCCCGCGGCCGACGCGGAGCTCGAGCCGCACGACCACGGTGAGCTCGACGACGGACTCGAGGACGGCGCCCACGATGGTGCCCACGCCGGAGAGCACGCCCACTGATGGACTACGTCGTCTTCGTCGTCGCCGCCCTCGGCTGCATCAGCGGTGCCGTGGGCGTCGTGCTGTCCCGCAACCCGGTGCATGCCGCGCTGTCCCTGGTCGGGACCCTGTTCGGCATCGCCGTCCTGTTCGTCGCCCAAGGCGCCGACTTCCTGGCCGCCGTCCAGGTGATCGTCTACGCCGGCGCCATCGTGGTGCTGTTCCTGTTCGTCATCATGCTGCTCGGCATCGACAAGGCCGAGTCCGTCGAGGTCGAGCCGATCGGCGGGCAGCGACCGGCCGCCATCGCCGTCTCGGGCCTCACGCTGGTGCTGGTGGCCCTGCTCGGCATCCGGGCCTCCCAGGTCTCGGAGGGCGTCCACTCCGCCACCGGCACCCTCACCGACGGGGGATCCAACGTCGTGGCCGTGGGGCGGGCGCTGTTCACCGACTACGTGTTCGCCTTCGAGCTGACGTCGACGTTGCTGGTGATCGCCGTGGTCGGAGCGGTCGTGCTG
>DASXLH010000308.1:0-9627 GCA_036496335.1 Acidimicrobiales bacterium | reverse complement strand
GACGCCGGCCGCGCTCGTCACCTACGCCGAGGCCTGCGGATGGGCGCTGGCACGGGCGCACGCCCGCACCGGGGACTCCGCCGCCATCGCCGGCTACCTCGGCAAGGGCACGACCTTCGACGTGGCGGTGGCCGAGTTCAGTCACGCCTACGCCGACCAGACGGAGCGCGACTTCCAGGCGCTGCGGAACGCCGCCGACCACGGGGCGGTGCCGATGGCGCCGTCGGCGTAGCCGGCAGGCGGAGGCACCTCGGGCCGAACGGGCCCCCCGACTCAGCGGGGCGGGCGCGACGCGTCGCTGAGCTGCTTCACGACCTCGGGCGTGAGCTGGAGGTCGAAGCCCTCCATGTTCTGCTCGTACTGGTCGAAGGTGCGGGGCCCGATGATCACCGTCGTGACCCCCCGACGTGCCAGCACCCAGGCGATGGCCAGCGCGGTCGAAGTGGTGCCGAGCTCGGCGGCGACCTTTCCGACGGTGTCGGCGATGTCGAGGCTCCGATCGTCGAGCATGCGGGCCCACACGCCGCCCCGACCGGCCCTGCTGTCGACCGGGGGCGCCTCGCCCTTCTTGTACTTGCCGGTGAGGACCCCGCCGCCCAAGGGGCTGTAGACCATCGTCCCGAGGCCGTGCCGCTCACAGGCCGGCAGCACGTCCTCCTCGATCTGTCGGGAGGTGAGCGAATAGCGGGGCTGCAGGCTCACGAAGGGCGTGCCGCCGTTGCGGGCCGCGGCCCACTGCGCCTCGACGATCTGCGAGCCGGTCCAGTTGGAGCAGCCGATGTAGCGGACCTTGCCGGCCTGGACGAAGCCGTCGAGCGTGGCCATCGTCTCCTCGACCGGCGTGCTCGGGTCGGGGCGGTGGCACTGGTAGAGGTCGACGTAGTCGGTGTCGAGCCGGGCCAGGCTGGCGTCGAGGGCGCGGGTCAGGTACTTCCGGCCCAGGCCCGAGGTGTTCGGGCCCTCGCCGATCGGGCCGAAGCCCTTGGTGGCCAGGACCACGTCGTCGCGCTTGGCCTTTATGGCCCGACCGACCACCTCCTCCGACTGGCCGCCGGTGTAGACGTTGGCGGTGTCGATGAAGTTGCCGCCGCCGTCCAGGAAGGCATCGATGATGCGGCGGCTGTCCGCCTCGTTCGTGGGCGTCTCGGTGTGGCCGAACATCATGGCGCCGAGGCAGGCGCGCGAGACGGTGAGGCCGGAGCGGCCGAGGGTGACGTAGTCCATGGGCAGTCCTTCGGAGTGGGTGGTGCTCGGGGGTGGAAAGAGTGGGTGGTGCTCGGGGGTGGTTCTCGAAGCTCGGACCCGGCATGCATTCGGCGGCGGGATCCGCTCACCGTACGCTCCGGCTGGCACCATCGGGGAGCCCATCCGAGGGGGATGGACGACAGGGGGATGGCGATGCTCGAAGTACCCGATCTCGGTTACAGGCCCACGATCGGCGAGATCGTCCGACGGGCGGCCGAGCAGTGGCCGGACAAGGACTTCATCGTCACGCCGGACGAGCGGCTGACGTTCGGCGAGGCCGAGAGGGCCTCACGGGGGTTGGCCAAGCAGCTGTTGGCCGAGGGGGTGGGCAAGGGGACGCGCGTCGGCATCTTCGACACCTACAGCCTCGAATGGGTGATCGTGTGGCTGGCGGCCTGCCGGATCGGCGCGCTGACGATGCCGTTCAGCAGCATCTACAAGCCCCAGGAGCTGCGGACGGTCGTCAAGATCGGCGACGTCGACACGCTCTTCGCGCCCCGCACCATGCTGGGCAAGGACGTCGAGGCCCTCCTGGAGGAGGCGCTTCCAGGGCTCGCCGATCAGGCGTCGACCGAGATCCGCCTCCTCCCTGCCCCCTACTTGCGCTCGGTGCGGATGTGGGGCGGGAGCACCCGGGCGTGGGCCCGCTCGATCGACGTGTTCCTGGGGTCCGATGCCGGTTCGACCGTGAGCGAGGAGCTGTTCGACGCCGTCGAGGCCGAGGTGACCCCGGCCGACTGGGCCCAGGTCACCTACACCTCGGGCTCGAGCGCCCTGCCCAAGGGGGTGGTGCACAGCCACGGAGCCATCGTCCGCAGCACGGGCTACATGTCGCCGGAGATGGCCCAGCTGATGGCCGCGGCAGCTGCCCAGCCGAGCGAGTTCGAGCCCAAGACGCTGTGCGGGTTCCCGTTCTTCTGGATCGGCGGCACCCTGGCGCTCGGCATGGCCCTGCAGCAGGGCAACACCCTGTGCATCCTCGAGAAGTTCGAAGCCGGTCCTGCGCTCGACCTCATCGAGAAGGAGCACATCACCTCGATCATGGCCTGGCCGTCCCTGATCCAGTCGATCAAGGCCCACCCGACCTTCGCCGACCGCGACCTCGCCTCCATCCCCATCCTTACCGCCCCTGGGTCCTCCGACGTCGCCCTCGCCAACACGCCGGTTCCGGGCGTTCCCGGGCATCGCTCGATGAGCGAGCTGGTGGGGAACTGGAACGGCTCGGAGCGCAAGGCCGTGGGCGACGCCGAGACCGGCGAGGCCCTCCCGGACATGGAAGAGGGCGAGCTGTGGGTGCGCGGCTTCGGCGCGCTGCAGGCCTATTACAAGAAGGAGCGGGAGGAGACCTTCGACGAGAACGGTTGGCTCCACACCGGCGACAAGGTGTTCATGTTCCAGAACCGGCCCTTCTTCGTCGGGCGCTTCTACGAGATGATCAAGTCACAGGGCGCCAACGTGTCCCCCCGGGAGGTCGAGCTCTACCTGGAGCAGTACCCGGAGATCGAGCACGCCCTGGTCTTCGGCCTGCCCCACCCGACCCTCGAGGAGGAGGTCACCGCCGTCATCCTGTTCAGGCCCGGCCAGCACCTCACCCCCGAGGAGATCCAGCAGCGGGCCCGCCGGGACATCTCCGGGTTCAAGATCCCGACCCGCATCGAGATCCTCGTCGACGGCGACGACATCCCTTGGCTGGGCTCGGGCAAGCCCGACAAGCTCCAGCTCCGCTCCCGGCTCCTGGCCGCGGAGGTCTGACCGGCAAGCGGCGGGAAGAGGTCAGCCGACCAGCGAGGCGAGGTGAGCCTTGGTGCGGGCCCGGTCGCTCTCGTCGCCGGCCGGGATGCCGATGAACTCGGTCATGCCGACGGACTCGAGGTGCTTGAGCTGCTGGGTGACCTCGGCCTCGTTGCCCACGATCGACACGTCGCCCGGGCTGTCGGCCCCCTCCCGGTCGAGGACGGCCCGGTAGACGGGGATGCGGCCGTAGCCGTCGAGCTGCTTGTCGGCCTTGGCCCGACCATCGGCCTCGTCGTCGGTGACGATCACCGGGAGGGCCACCACCACCCTCGGCGCCGGCCGCGACGCCTCCGCCGCCGCGGCGGTGATGATCGGAGCGATCTGCTCCTCCACCGTCAGCTTGCCGGTACACCACGTGATCGTCCCGTCGGCCGCCGCCCCGGCCAGCTGGAGCATCTGGGGCTGCAGGGCGGCGAGGAGCACCGGCGGCGCCACCGCCCCGGGCACCGAGACCGGGCCCCGGCCGGTGAGGGTCTCGCCCTGGAAGTCGGCCGCGCCGTCCTGCATGGCTGGGATCAGGATCGAGAGGTACTCGCGCATGTGGCGGGCCGGCTTGTCGTAGGACAGCCCGTACCGGGGCTCGATCGACATCTTGTGGGAGAGACCGAGACCGAGCTGCAACCGGCCCCCCACGGCCTGGTTGGCCGTGAGCGCCTGGGCCGCCAACATCAGCGGATGCCGGGGATAGGTCGGCACCACCGACGTGCCCAGCTCGATCCTCGGCACCTGGTGGCCGGCCACCGCCAGCAGGGTGATCGCATCGTGGCCGGCGCTCTGGGGAAGCCACGCCGAGGTGAAGCTCGCCGCCTCCAAGGCGCCGAACCGGTCGACCATCTCGTCGACACTGCCCTGCTCCATCGTCGGGAAGAAGATGCCGATCCGCATGTGAGCGTCCCCCGGTTCGTCAATAGTTCGACTCAGCCCAAATTAGCCATCGATGTAGCGGGCGTCGTCGGGGTAGCAGGCGAAGTCCTCCCCCCGGGTCCGCCAGTCGGCCAGCCAGACACGGGCCACCTCCTGACCCTCGTCGTGCAGGGCCGCCAGATGACGCTGGTCACGATCGAACTTGGAGGTGTAGGGCAGGCCGTAGGCCGTCTCCGGGCGCATCTTGATGGTCCGCACGGCCACGACCTTGCGGCCGGCCAGTAGCGGGTGCTCGTCACCGAAGCGCCGGAGCCAGTCGTTCATGGTGACGATGTGGTCGAGCTCGCCGTTCAGCGAGAGGTTGCCGGCCAGGGCGTTGACGCGGTCACGGATGTGGTCCAACCCGATGCGGTCGTTCTCGGGCTGGAACTCCTGCGGGTTGATGCGCACCACCCAGATCTCATCGGGCTTGCTTTCGGGATCGACCGTGTCGAGCAGGTCACGCACGGGCGGGTTCTGGGAGTAGAGGCCGTCCCAGTAGTAGCCGGTGCGCCGGATGACGCCGCCCGCCTCGCTCGAGGGGAAGGCGAGGTCGTCGATGGGCTGGGCCCGCAGGACCTCGGGCAGCGTCCCCGACGCCGCCGCGCCTTCGAGCGACAGCGCCCGACGCATGCGCCAACGGGTGGCGTTGTACTGGTCGTCGGCCGAGGGTGACGTGACCAGGCCCAGGTCGTGCAGGGTCTTGTCGGAGTCGAAGATCTCGAAGTTGCCGCTCAGCACCTCGATGGCGCCGAGCACCACCCGGGGCCTCGAGTCGGCGACGCCGTCCCAGTCGACGGAGGCGAAGTCCGGGCACAGCGACGGCAGCAGACCGGCGAAGCCGAGGTACTCGGGACGGGCCCCGAACAGGGACAGGCCCTTCAGCGCCAGGTCGCCCCAGGGGGCGTAGGGGCCGGACCGTCCGACCGGGAACCCCTTCTCGCTCAGATGCAGCGCTCCCGCGGCCAGGTGGTTGTGCATCCACTCGGTCGGAGTGTGGGCGGCGAAGCTGGTCCAAAGGTGGTCGAGCCGCTCGATCGCCTTGTCGACCGTTCCGCACTCGGGGTCGGCGGTGTTGGGAGCCATCCCGTACCAGCCGGCCAAGGCGCACAGGGCGCCGGCCGAGGTCCCACTGAAGGCCACCACGTCGAAGTCGTCGCCGGTGCGGCGCGACCGGCCGGTGCGAGAACCCGACCAGGCCTGCTGGGTCCGGAGTATCTCGGTCAGCACACCCCAGGTGAAGGCGGCGTGCGTGCCACCGCCCTGGCACGCGATGGCGACACGCTTGGTGGCCACAGGTGTGCTGCTCCTCGATCTGGGGTCTCGGAGGCGACGGTACCGGCGCCCATCCGCAACGGACGCCGGCTCGGCCCAGAGGGAGCCCTTTCCGACCACTGGGCCCGAGCTCGGCCGCACTCGATATGGTCCTGCCCCGGAGCACGAGAAGGAGACGGCATGACCGACACCGTCACGCCCAGGAACTCAGAAGCATCAGACACCGAGATCGAGAGCGTCGAGAGCTTCCGGCAGCGGGCCCGCAGCTGGATCCGGGCCAACCTCGGACCGGCCACCGGCCGCGGCTTCGGGGGGACGGACGAGGAGGAGCTGGCGGAGATGGACCGCCAGCGCGGCCTTCAGCGCCAGCTGTTCGACGCCGGGTTCGCCGGGATCTGCGTGCCCAAGGAGTACGGCGGTCAGGGACTCACACCGGCCCACAACGACGCCTTCAACACCGAGATCTCCGGCTTCGACCACCCGTCGATGCTGCAGGTCCCGAACATGACGCCGTGCATGGCCGTCATCCTCGAGTTCGGTAACCACGAGCAGAAGCTGAAGCACGTCCCGCCGATCCTCAAGGGCGAGAACGTGTGGGTGCAGTACCTGTCCGAGCCGTCCAGCGGCTCGGACGCCGCTGGCGCCCAGACGATGGCCACCCGCGACGGCGACGAGTGGCTCCTGAACGGCTCGAAGATCTGGTCGTCGGGGGCATGGCGGGCCGACTACGGCCTGACCCTGGTCCGGACCAACGCCGATGTGCCCAAGCACCGCGGGTTGGGGGTGTTCCTGGTGCCGGCCCACGCCCCCGGGATCGAGATGCACCGCATCGAGATGCTGAGCGGCGGCAACGAGTTCTGCCAGGAGTTCTTCACCGACGTCCGCATCCCCGAGAGCGAGCGCCTGGGCGATGTCGACGACGGCTGGACGATCGGCATCCGCTGGATGTACTTCGAGCGCAGCTTCGCGCTCTCGCCGTACCTCATCCGGGCCGGCGGCGGGGAGGGCGAGGGCTTCTCGCCCTCCGATGGCGCCTTGGTGCGGTTGGCCCGCAAGGCCGGCCGGCTCGACGACCCGGTGGCGCGCGACATGATCGGCGAGGTCCGGGCCAACAACCTGGTGGCTCGGTTCACCCAGCGGCGCATCGGCCAGGGCATGCGCACCGGCTACCTCACCGACCAGGGGGCGGCGCTGTCCCGACTACTCGGCGGTGTGACGGCGGTGAGGAGCTCGAGCGTGGCCTTCGACATCGCCGGCCCGTCGGCGGTGGCCTGGGAGGACGAGGACGGCGACATCGGCGGTCGGGGCATCGGCTTCCTGTCCCGCCAGGCGGCCGAGATCGCGGGTGGCACCACCGAGATGGCCCGCAACGTGATCAGCGAGCGGGTCCTGGGCATGCCCCGAGAGCGGGACAACTCCCGCGACATGCCCTTCCGCGAGGTGCCGAAGGGACCCAGCAACCGCTGACCTCGTCCCGACCGGGCTCTCCCCCCGACCCGGGCAGACCGGGTGTGGCTACCGTCGCTTGATGCCCGACACGGTGCTCTACGCCGTCACTGAGGAGGTCGCCACGGTGACCCTCAACCGTCCCGACCGGCTGAACGCCATCGGCGACGACATGCTCGACCGCCTCCTCGAGAGCGTGGAGCGAGCGGCCAGCGACGAATCGATCCGCGTCGTCATCCTCACCGGTGCCGGCCGAGGCTTCTGCCCGGGAGCGGATCTCGCCTCGCTGAGTCAGCCCGGCGGCAGCGGTGAGCCGGTCCCGCTCCAGACCCGGGTCGGGAGCTCACGGCGGTGGATGCGGATCTCCGAGCTCCTGTGGGGAATGCCGAAGGTCACCATCGCGGCGGTGAACGGCGCCTGTGCCGGAGCCGGTCTCTCGTGGGCGCTCGCCTGCGATCTGCGCTTCGCCGCCCGCTCAGCGGTGTTTCGCACTGCCTTCCTCGGCGTGGGCGTGTCGGGCGACTACGGGGTCAACTGGTCGTTGCCCCGCATCGTGGGCTGGGGCAAGGCCCGAGAGCTCCTCTACCTCAACGAGAAGGTCTCCCCCGATGAGGCCCTGCGGCTCGGGATGGTCGCCCGGGTCGTCGACGACGGGGAGCTCCTGACCGAGGTCCGGGCGGTCGCCGCCACGCTGGCCGTCGCCCCTCGAGCCGGGGTGCTCGGCATCAAGCAGAACCTCATCGACGCCGAGTCGATGTCCCTGGCCGAAGAGCTCAACGGCGAGAGCCTCCGTCTGTCGCTGTCCCTCGGCACCGATGAGAGCCGCGCCGCAGCGCGCGCCTTCCTGGCCGGCGGGCGCGAGGCGCCCGGTGGCGGCTGATTAGTCGGCGGTCATCAGGAAGGCGGCGGAGAACGGGCCCACGGCGTTGGCCCAGGCCGCCACCTTGGCGTCCGGAACCTGCCGCGCGCCGGACTCGCCCCGCAGTTGGCGGATCGACTCGATGCAGAAGTTGGCCCCGTGGCGACGCCCGACGTTGCAGGCCCCCCCGTCGGTGTTCACCGGAAGGCTGCCGCCGAGACGGGTGGCCCCCGAGGCCACGAACGGACCGGCCTCGCCCTCGCCGCAGAACCCCATGGCCTCCAGCCACTGGAACACGATGATCGTGAAGCCGTCGTAGAGCTGGGCGCAGTCGACGTCCGCCGGCTTGAGGTCGGTCCGTGACCACAGCGTCTCGGCGGCGTGGAAGGGCGAGCTGTGGTTCATGTCGCGGACCTTCTCGAAGCCGCCGGGAAGCACGTCGATGCCGGAGTGGGCGGCGGCCTCGACGAACACCGGCTTCTTCTTGAAGTCCCGGGCCCGCTCCTCGGTCGTGTAGATGATCGCCGAGGCCGAGTCGACCGGGTAGTCGCAGTCGAGGAGCCGCATCGGCTTGCTCACATAGCGGGCGGCGAGGTAGTCCTCCATCGTCAGCGGGTCGCGGAAGATGGCGTCGTCGTTCAGCGACGCATGCTGGCGCTGGGCGAGGACATGGGCTCCGAACTGCTCCTCGGTCGTGCCGTAGAGCTCCATGTGCCGCTGGGCCGGAAGGGCGGCGATGCTCTGGGCCCCGTTGATCGAGCCGAACGGCGCCGTGAACTGCGTGTCGCCGCCGACCCGGGTGGGTCCCACCATGCTGGCCCGCTCCTCGGCGCTGCTCATGCGCTGGTTGATGACCCGGAACGTCAGCACCGTGTGGGCCAGGCCGCTCTTGATGGCGGCGATGGCCTGGATGGCGGCGTGCGAGTAGGCGGGGCCCATCGCGTCGGAGCTGAAGAAGTTGACCGGCGTGATCCCGAACATCAGCGCGGCGTCGAGGGCGTCGACGTGCTCGAGCCCGGCCGGCTCCGGCCCGGCAACCCCCCAGTGCATGACCACTCCGTCGATCTGGGCGGCGGTGATGCCGCAGTCGTCGAAGGCGGCCCGACCGGCTTGCGCGGTCATCTGCCGGGAGGTCAGCCCGGTTCGCCGACCCACCTGCGAGTACCCGACGCCGATGGCGGCGACCCGATCGTTGGTGGCCATGTGTCCCCCTCAGGCTCGTGCGAAGAGCGGCAGGGTCAACCCGGGCGCCACCTCGCGGAAGGTCACCTGGACGGGCATCCCCACGCGGATGTCGTCGTCGGCGATGTCGACCATGTTGCTGGTCAGCCGGATGGCGTCGTCCTCCTCGAGGGCGACGACGATGATGTTGTAGGGCGACCGCACGACGAAGTACGGGTGGAACGGCTGCACCGCGGTGGTGTGGCTGTAGATGGTCCCCCGCCCGGACATCTCCGCCGGAGCCAGGTCGTCCATCGACAGGCAGTTGGGGCAGATGGGCCGGGGATAGTGGATGTAGGTCCCGCACGAACCGCACCGCAGGATGAGGAGCCGGTGCTCCGCCACCCCGTCCCAGAAGAACTGGGTGAGGTAGTCGGGCTCGGGCACCGGCGGATAGTCGCCCGCCTCGGCCGAATCGGGAACGGAAATGCTCGTTGGGCTCACCGCGCCCCCCAAATCTGTGCCGTACGTCTGGCCGACCCCTCGACCGGCCGTCACAACGCGGAAGCTATCCAAGCCGCGATCCTCGTGCACCCCAGAGCGACGACGATCCATCAGCCCTCGGTGAAGCTCAGGGCATGCAGGTGAGGGCGCCCGTGTCCCCCGGAAGGAGCACCAGCGCGGTTCCCTTGCGCTGGTACAGCCAGACGCACTGCTGCCGCGGGTTGGGCTTGGTTCCGTCGCTCAGCGTCACGTTGGGGGCCACGCCTCCGAGCGTCTCGCTCCTGAACATCGACAGGCCCTTGATCACGTCCTCGTTCGTCACCGTGGCGGCGGCAGGGGGCGCGGCGTTCTCGATGGCCTTCCTGAACGCGACCGCGCCACCCCAGACCGTGCACGCCGTCTCCCCGACCCGGTTGTAGTTGGCGCCTCCGATCACCCAC
>DASXLH010000307.1:0-3549 GCA_036496335.1 Acidimicrobiales bacterium | reverse complement strand
CCGTCCGGACGTCATGAACCACAACCTCGAGACAGTCGCCCGGCTGCAGCGGATCGTGCGGCCCTCCGCCGGCTACGCCCGCTCGCTGGCCGTCCTGGCCCGGGCCAAGGCGGCCGGCCTCGTGACCAAGTCGGGGCTCATCCTCGGCATGGGCGAGACCGACGACGAGGTGCTCGGCGCTCTGGCCGACCTGCGGGCCGTCGGTGTCGACATCGTGACCATCGGTCAGTACCTGCGACCCACGGCGGAGCACCTCCCGGTGGCCCGCTGGGTGGAGCCGGCGACCTTCGAGGCACTGGCCCGGGCGGGCGAGGCGCTCGGGATCCCGCACGTGGAGGCGTCGCCCCTCACCCGCTCCAGCTACCACGCCCGCCAGGCCGCGGCTGCCGCCTGCTGACCACCTGCCATCGCCTTTTCCGGGAGTGGTTCCGGCACCCGGCAGGGGCCAGAACCACTCCCGGATCGGTGGGGAGGGGCTCGTCGGCGGTCGTAGTGTTCCGGAATGGCTGCTGGAGCGGTGGGCCCCGGTCCCGGTGTGTTCGCCGAGCGGATGGAGCGAGCCCGCAAGCGCATGGCCGACGTCGGCGTCGACACCCTCCTGCTCAGCGTGGGAGCCGACCTGCCCTACCTCACGGGCTACCGGGCCATGCCCCTGGAGCGCCTGACGATGCTGGTGCTGCCCCGGGACGGAGACGCCTCCCTGGTGGTGCCCCTGCTGGAGGCGCCCCGGGTGGTCGAGCAGGGCGACGCCTTCCGGGTGCTGCCCTGGAGCGAGACCGATGACCCGATCGCAGTCGTGGCCCGCCTCCTCGGTCGGGGTGGTGTGGCGGCCATCGGCGAGCGGACGTGGGCCCGCTTCCTCGTCGATCTCCAGGAAGCGGTACCGGCGACGACGCGGTGGCGCAAGGCCACCGAGGTGATGGTCCACCTCCGGGCCCGCAAGGACGCGGCCGAGCTCGACGCCCTGCGAGTGGCCAGCCGGGCCGCCGACCGGGTCGCCCACCAGCTCCAGTCCGGTGCGATCCCGCTCGTGGGTCGGACGGAGGCGGAGGTGTCACAGGACATCAGCCGGCGGTTGGTGGCGGAGGGCCACGCCCACGTCAACTTCGCCATCGTGGCGGCCGGCGAGAACGCCGCCAGCCCCCACCACGAGGCCGGCGAACGGGTCATCGGCGCTGGCGAGATGGTTCTGTGCGACTTCGGCGGGACGATGCCGGACGGGTACTGCTCCGACATCACGCGTTGCGTGTGGACCGGCGGCGAGCCCGCGGGTGAGGTGGTGGAGCTCTACTCGATCCTCCAGCAGGCCCAGGCCGAGTCGGTCGCATCGGCGGTGGTGGGAACGACCTGCGAGGAGGTCGACGCCGTCGCCCGGCGACGAATCACCGAAGGCGGCTACGGCGAGCGCTTCATCCACCGCACAGGCCACGGGATCGGGTTGGAGGAGCACGAGGATCCGTACATCGTGTCGGGCAACGCCGAGCCGCTCGCCCCCGGTCACGCCTTCTCGGTGGAACCGGGGATCTACCTGCCCGGCTTCACCGGCGCCCGCATCGAGGACATCGTGATCGCCACCGAGGCCGGTCCCGAGCCGCTCAACTTCGTCACGCACGACCTCGTCGTCGTCGACGCCTGACGAGACGGGAGCGGTGCCGCTGCCGGACGGGCGGCGCGGTCTCGGCCCGACTCGCTCTTCGGCGAGCGGAGGACCGCTGAGGTCGTCAGCTCGCCGATGAACCGGACCGGCCTCAGGACGGCGGGAAGGGCGGGCTGATCGGCTCGGTCGGCGCCGTGGTGGCGTAGTTGGTGAGGGCGGCACGGCGGGTGGGATCGTCGACCAGCCCGAACACGCCCTGCGGGGTCAAACAGGCCGTGACGGGGCCGGTGGCGACCACGGCGCAGTCGAGCGCCACCCCGCCCACCGTCTGGGTGCCGAAAGTGGGCGCCGACGCACCCGCCTTGGTGGCGTTGGCGCGCAGCTCCTGAGCGGTGGCGTCAGCCAGGAACCCGGAGAAGATCCCGGTTCCCGACAGCGCGGACTCGTCGATGCCCCGTCGACACGTGCTGGCGGAGATCCGGCAGGTGACCGGGTCGGGCCCTCCGATGACGACCACGTCGCCGGCCGTGATCCGCCAGGCCGGTGGGGACGACTCGACGGTGATGTCGTTGACGCCCCCTCCCAGCTTCTGCAACACCTCGTACGCCGCGGTGAACGGCGTGGTGCCGGGCTTGGCCACCTTCGAGAGGAAGGTCCCCAGCTCGGTCGGCACCGCCGTCTCGCTCGCGCCGGGTTTGGGCGCAGGGTCGCTTCCGCTCGAGCAGCCGGTGGCCGCCAGCAGGGCCGCCGCCAGGACGACTGCCCCGAACGTCGACCTGGCCCGGAGCACGGCGGCAGATTAGGGGGCTCTCGATCGGCGGTTGCCGCGCCGATCGCGACTTCTTCGGGACCGTTGTCGACTCGTAGCCTCCGTCCGTGATCCGCCTCGACGCCGCCAGCGTGCTGCTGCAGTGGGCGACGGGCGGGCTGTTCTTCCTGTGGGTCACGACCCGGCGCCGAGAGGTGGGCATCGGCTACGGCTGGTTGCTGCGGGGCACCTACTTCGTGCTCACCCTGGGCTCGCTGGCAGCGGCGGCGCTGATCGGATGGGTCCCCGTCCGCGACCTGGCGGCCGTCGGCATGGCGGTCGCCACCGCCGTCGCCTTCGGTGCGTCGGTGGTGCGGCGGCAGGCCGGCGTGAGCGGAGCCAGGGAGTTGGCTTCGGCCCGCACCGCCCGGGTGGCGGCCATGACCGGCATCGAGCGCACCGCCCCGGCCCCCGATCCGACGCTCGTCACTGCCACACGGCCCGAGTTCCCGCCCTACCTGGACCTCATCGGCCCCGCCTTCGGCGCCGTCGGGCTCGTGGCCGCCGCCCTGGACGCCGGCGGAAGCCCCTGGCTGTCGATGCTGCGCATCTTCACCGGGGCCCTCTTCCTCGGAGCCGTGACCGACGCCATGCTGCTCGGCCACTGGTACCTCGTGCAGCCGGGCATGAGCCGGGCGCCGCTGCTCGAGTTGGTCCGGTGGACTTCGATCATCTGGCCCTTCGAGGTGCTGGCGCTCGTGCTCCCGGTCGGCATGCTGTCGGTCTGGTCGGGCTCGGTCGACGACGGCTACAACGGCATGCTCGGTTGGTTCTGGGGCGCCTGCGCCATCGCCACCATCATCTTGTGCCTCGTGACCCGGGCCGCCCTGCGGGAGCGCTACTACTCGGCCGTGATGGCGGCCACCGGGTTGCTCTACCTGGCGATCCTCACTGCCTTCGGGACCGACCTGGTGGCCCGCGCCGTCCTCGCCGGCTGAGCGGCCGAACCCAGTTCGCCGGACGGGGTGGGTCAGACGACGAAGTACTTGGCGGCGGGGTGGTGGCAGACGATGGCCGAGGTGGTCTGCTCGGGCTGGTACTGCCAGCCGGTCTCCTCCGACACCTCGATGCCGAGCCGGTCGGCACCCAGCAGCCGGGCCACCGTCTCGTTGTCCTCGAGGTCGGGGCAGGCCGGGTAGCCCCA
>DASXLH010000306.1:0-13758 GCA_036496335.1 Acidimicrobiales bacterium | reverse complement strand
CGGCGTCCTCGGCGACCGAGCGGGCTCGCCTCAACGTGACCCGGGCCGTCCGCGCCGCCATCGATCGCATCGCCGAGTCCCTGCCGGAGTCGGGTGGCGCCCTCGATCGCCGGGTCCGTACCGGCATCTACTGCGCCTACGAGCCTCATGGCGACGACGACGTGGTGTGGATCGTTCAACGCGAACTGAACGGACCCCACCGGGACTGAACGCCTCCCCTGCATGGAGACGAACCTCAACGAGATAGCCGACGGGATCTACCGCCTCTCGACCTACGTGCCCGAGGTGGCACCACCGGTCGGCTTCACCTTCAACCAGTTCCTGGTCCTCGCGGACGAGCCGCTGCTCTTCCACACAGGGCCGAGGAGCATGTTCCCGCTCGTGGCCGAGGCCGTCGCCCGGGTCGTGCCGGTCGAGCGGCTCCGCTGGATCACCTTCGGGCACGTGGAGTCGGACGAGTGCGGTGCCATGAACATGTGGCTGGCGGCCTGTCCGTCGGCGACCGTGGCGCACGGCGCGCTCGGCTGCGACGTGTCGCTGAACGACCTGTGCGACCGTCCCCCGCGGCCACTCGCTGACGGCGAGGTCATCGACCTCGGGGGCAAGCGCATCCGCCAGCTCACGACGCCCCACGTCCCCCACGGCTGGGAGGCCCAGGCGCTCTTCGAGGAGACCACCGCCACCTTGCTGTGCGGCGACCTCTTCACCCAGCTCGGCAACGGGGCGGCGCTCGTCACCGACGACATCGTGGCGCCGGCACTGGAGGCCGAGGCGGTCTTCCGGGCCAGCAGCCTCGCCCCCGACACCACCGACGTCATGCGTCGGCTGGGCGATCTCGCACCCACCACCTTGGCGGTCATGCACGGCTCCTCGTTCAGCGGCGACGGAGGCAAGGCCCTCTACGACCTGGCCGCCGGGTACGACGCCCAGTTCATGCCGAGCTGAGCTCCACCCGGCTGCGGGTCAGCCCGGCGGTGTCCCGATCTTCTCCTTCACCGCCGGGTTGGCCACCAGCCTCGGCCAGACGCCGTTGAAGAAGCCCACCACGTCGTCGCAGACCCGGTGCTGCATGTTGCGGTAGGCGTCGTCGGACACGTGGGCGATGTGCGGCGAGAGGATCACGTTGTCGAGGGCGAGGATCGGGTTGACCTCACCCTCCTTCATATCCAAGTTGTCGAGGCCGGCGCCGGCGATGGTCCCCGAGGTCAGAGCCTCGAGCAGGGCCACCTCGTCGATCACCGTCGACCGGGCCGACGAGTTCACGAGATAGGCGGTCGGCTTCATCTGCTCGAGCTGCTCCGCCCCCACGATGTGGAACGTGTCTTCCTTCATCGGCACGTAGATGTGCACGAAGTCGGACTCGGCCAGGACCCGCTCCATCGACGTCAGCTCGACGCCGAGGTTGGCGCCGGTACCCGGCGGGATGAACGGGTCATAGGCCAGGAACCGCATGCCGAACCCGGCGGTACGGGTGGCCAGGGCGTAGCCGGCCCGACCGAACCCGATCGACCCGACGGTGAGGGTGGAGAGCCGGGGCATGGGCTTGGCCGCGTCGATGATCGGGTCGTGAGGCACGTAGACGCCCTTGAGGTCGCGCATGACCCGGTCGAAGTGGAACAGCTTGCGACCGAGAGCGAGCATCATCGCCATGCCGTGGTCGGCCACCTCGTCGGTGCACTCGTCGGCCGCGAAGGACACGCAGATTGAGTGCTCGGTGAAGGGCTCGAGATCGAGGTAGTCGGTGCTGCCCGACCAGATGCTCACGTGTCGACACCGCTCCAGCCCGGCGACCAGCTCGGCCGTCAGCAGGCGGCCGATGCCGGCGGTGATGATCGCATCGGCGTCCCTGGCCACCTCCAGGACGTCGTCGCCGGAACGGCTCTCGGCCACGACGAGCTCCGCGTCGAGCGGGGCGAGCCGCTCCCGGGCGAGCTCGGGCGGGACGGGCGGCAGGTTGAGATGCAGCACCTTCATCGGCTCAGGCTCGCGCCTGGCGGTCGGCGCCGCCCGGGTCTGTCCACGCCCGACTGGGGCGCCGGCCGCGGTCAGGCCGAGACGACGGTGTCCGCCGCCGCGGAGCTGGCCGTGTCGCCGGGGGCGGGGACGTACAACGTCGATCCGTCGGCCGGCGTGAAGAGCTCGATCTCGCGCCCGTCGGGATCGTGCAGCGTGATGGAGGAGCCCACCGAGGCGTGCTCGATCTCGGTCTCGATGCCCTTCTCGGCCAGCTGGACCCGCCAGGCCTCCAGGTCGTCGAGCGACGCCACGTGCATGGCGATGTGGTCGAGGTGCTGGGCCGGGGACGACGAGGGGCCGAGCTCCTGGTCGGTCGGACGGAACAGGAGGAGGAAGGTGCCGTCCGGGTTGGCGAAGGCGGCGTAACCCTCGCCCTTGCGCTTCTGGAAGCCCAGCACGTCCTGGTACCAGCGGGCGCTGGTACCCCAGTCGTTGACCCGGAGCACCAAGTGCGCGATCCCCACCACCTCGGCCATGCGCGGACGCTACCGCTGGCACGCCGAACGCGTCGTCCAACGGGGCCGGTGCGCCGGCATCGCCCAGCTGCTGTCATGGGAGGTGATGGACGAGACGATCGAGTTCGGGCCGCAGGACCGCCAGGGTCCGAAGGAGCCGTACGGGCACACCCCGGCCCGGGTGCCCGGCTCCGTCCGGCGCACCACCACGCTCGACGGCCTGCACCCCGACGGCCCGGGCCATCCCTCCCACCTGCTGCTGCGAGCCCGTGATCTGCGCACCGAGCTCGACGGCACGGCAGTCGAGCTCGGTCAGGTCGAGGTCCGCCTGGTGGTCGATGCCGCCACCGGCGTCCTCTCGGTCGAGGCGGACCCGCCGGACCCCCGTCTCGACCGCCTCCTCGGGGCCAACCCGTTCCTCGGCTGGCGCCGCGCCCTCGACGAGCTCCTTCCCGACGAGCGCGACGCCGGCACGCTCCTCTACCTGGTGCTCGACGCCGTCTCCGCCTGGTTCGGGCTGTCGAGCTTCGGGCTGGCGGCCGCGCCGCGGCCTGAAGGGGTACCGGCCTTCGCGCCCCGACCGGGCAGGTCGATGGATCTCTCCACCCGGGTCGACCTGTGCGCCGGGTGGCAGGCGGGCGGGACGCTGCTGCAGCTCATGGGGTCGGGCCAGTCGGGCGCCGAGTTCCTGCGCCCCCGGGCGCCCGACCTCCAGCCCGACGACGACCCGCTGGCCTGGCACGCCATCGACCCGTTGCCCCCGTTCGCGGCCCGGCGCCGGCGGCGCATCGACCTCATCGACGGTGAGCCGCTGCGCGTCGACGCCATGTTCCGGGACACCGCCGTCGACGCCGACGGCGTCGAGAGCGTGCTCCACGAGTACACGGTCACTGCCGACGTCGATCCGGCGACCATGCAGATCGTCGATGCCGAGGCCATCCCGCGTTCCCTCCCCTACCAGGAGTGCCCGCAGGCGGCCGTGAGCGCCCAGCAGCTGGTGTCCCGTGACGTGCGCAGCCTGCGCCGGGCGGTGGGCCGGGAGATGCGGGGCGTCACGACCTGCACCCACCTCAACGAGCTGTACCGGACCTTCGCCGACATCGCCGCCCTGGCCGGGCAGCTGCCGGTCCGCGAGCGGTAGTCCCCCGGTCGAGCCCTACCAGTCGATCCGCACCCGCGCGGCCTCGTCGGGGTGCTCCCGGAGCCATCTCCGTGCGAACGGGCAGTTGGGCACGATCGTCAGGTCGTCGCGGGCCGCCACCTCGAGGGCGTAGCGGACCAGCGTGCCGCCGAGACCCCGACCCCCAAGCTCCTCCGGTACCCGGGTGTGCACGAGGACGAGACGGTCGTCGTGCCGCTCGTAGACGAGCTGCGCCAGGTGGCCGTCGGCGGTGAGCTCGAACCTCCCGGCGGCGGGGTTGTCACGAACGGCCCCACCTGGGTCGGTTCCGGTCGCCTCGTCCGCCATGCGATCCTGCTCCCTCTCTCCGGTACCCCGGCTCAGCGAACCTTGGCGGCGACCGCCTCGCCGAAGGCGCGGAGGTAGTCGAGGGCGGCGTCGAAGTCGTCACGCGGATAGGGGAACATCGTCCAGGTCACACCGATGTCGGCCAGCTCGCCGATCACGTCGAGATGGCGCTCCATCGAGTCGGCCGCGCTCACGAAGGACCCCACGCTCATGGCTGACACGTCGACCTCGTCGCGGGCCCGGCCGTTGGCCTCGAGCCGGTCGCCGAGCTGGCCGATGAGCGACCGGAGGTGCTCGTTCGAGGTGATCTCCCTCGTGCGGGTGGTGGCGGCCAACTGGGGCCCGAGGGTCATGGGCGCCCACCCCGCGCCGTGCCGCGCCACACGGTCGAGCACCCGGTCGGTGTTGCCACCGAACCAGAACGGCGGATGAGGTCGCTGCACCGGTCCGGGCTCGAGGATCTGGCCGACGGCCTGGAAGTGGCGACCCTCGTAGGCCACGTCGTCGTCGGAGAAGATGCGCTCGAGGACCTCGATGCTCTCGTCGAAGAGCTCGCCCCGCTCCCGGAACTCCACTCCCAGAGCGGAGAACTCCGACCGGAGATAGCCGCTGCCGAGGCCGATGGTGGCCCGTCCGCCCGACACCACGTCGAGGGTGGTGATCTCCTTGGCCAGCAGGAACGGGTTTCGGTAGGGCGCCACCGCCATGTGGGTCACGAGCCGCATCGTGGTCGTGACCCCGGCGCAGTAGGCCAGCGCCACGAAGGGCTCGAGCGTCTCGTGGCCGCCACGGTCCATCCACTTGCGGGAGGGCGCCACGTGGTCGGTGAAGCCGACCCCGTCGAGACCGGAGGCCTCGGCCACCTGCAGGAACTCGGCCATCTTGGCGGCCTGGTTGAAGGCACCCCCGGCCGCGGTCGAGCTCAACGGGTACTCGGTCAGGAACTTCATGGGCGGCGACGCTAGGCCGACGCTCCCACCGGTGCCCGTCCCCGCCCAACCTGAACTGGGTGCCGCCGAAGCCCCGAACGCGCTCGGTTGGCACCCAGTTCAGGTTCTGGCTGGGTTCTGGGGGCTTCCGGCCGGGTCCTGGGTCCGGTCCGGTCGGATCAGGGGACGGGCGCCGCCTCGGCCTGTGCCACCAAGGTGTCGGCGTCGCGGGCGAGGAGGTAGCCGACGGCGACCGCCGCGTCAGCCGCGGCTCGGAACCTCGCCACGTAGGCGGCGTGGTCGGGGTACAGCTTTCGCAGCCGCTCCGGTGTGAAGTCGACCCGGGAGCCGACCAGTTGGATCATCCGGGAGCCGCTGTTCGTGCCCGACAGCGTCGCCACCGGCACCACCACCTCGGGCAGCCGGAGGCCGCCCTCGGCGATCCCGTCGGCGTCCCGCACGATCGCCGGCGGCTCCCCGGCGACCGACACCTTGGCGAGGGACGGCGGCGTCGTCCCGTCGACGAGCCAACGCTGCATGGCGACGAGGCTGGCGTCCTCGACCGGCTGCTTGTCGAGCTCGTTCATGACCAGGTCGGCCGGCCGCTCCACCGGAGCGCCCAGCGGGAAGCCCCAGTCGCGGTCGTTCTTGGCCGCGGTCACCTGCTCGCTGGCACCGCCATGGGCCATCCCGGCCATCTCCCAGTAGACGAACCCGTCGGTGTCGGCTCGCCGGATGGGGGCGTAGGCGAGCACCTCCGTCTCGGAGTTGGTGTGCAGGATTCGGACGCCGAGGTCGTCGCGGAGCTGGCCGGCGGGGTAGGGCATCATCGCCCCATCGGGTGGCCGCCGGGCGATCGGTGCGCCGGTGCCGGCGTAGACATCGAGGATGTAGCCGTCGACCAGGCCGACGTGCGGGTGGATGGCGTTGACGTAGGTGTGGAGGCGTCCGGCCGACTGGGACGCCCCCGTGGCGACGACCCGCCGCACGTCGTAGCCGGGCAGGAGCCCGGTGGCGGCCTGCGCGGGGGAGACCAGACGGATGGCGGTGGCGAAGATGTCGTAGGAGGCGGCGTCGGACGGGATGGAGAGCGACCCGTACCGCTCTGAGTCCCATGCCAGCAGCCCCCGGGGATCGGCCTTGTACCCAGTGAGCCCCACCCGCTGGGCCGACACGCCCACCGTGACGTAGCCGCCTTCCCACGTCTCGGGGCCCTCCCACTGGAGGATCTCGAACCCCGCACTGACGTTGTTCCACGAGACCACCACCGTGCCGTTGAAGCGAGCCGGGTCGATCGGCCGCCGCAGGAGGACCCGGGTGCGGTACGGCATCGTCCCGGTCGCCTCCGTCTGCCATCGACCGTCGGCGGTGGGCTCGGCACCGGCCACGAAGTCGTAGGTGACGGCGTCGCCGGCCAGGAACCATTCCTCTTCCACGTAGCCGACGGTGGCCAGGTCGATCAGCGGGCTGCCCGACGGGCGGCCCCGCTCCCCGCCCGTGATCGGACCCTCGAACGTCGCTGCCATCACGCCTCCCGACCCTCTTTGTGGTGCTCCGACGACCTCTGCGGTCGTCAGAGAACCAGAAACCGTGGGCGGGATGCAGGCCCGTCCATCTCGGCGGAGAATGTATGGGCACGGCCGAGGCCCTTTTTGGTGCGCTGACCACTCTGGCGGTCGCGGACGCGCCACGAGGCGCAGCCGGAGGGTGACGGGTCGCGTCAGGGTTGCGGGCCGGCAGCCGGGGGAAGGCCATGGGCGAGAACCGGGAGGTCGCCAATGGCGTCGAATGGTGAGCACGCGGGCATGAGCACGAGCGATCTCGACGCCCGGCGTCCCCTGGTCGGGCTCGAGCTGGGCCTGCATCTCCTCGACCCACGGGTGTTGGGCGAGCGACTGGAGGGCGTCACCTCCCTCGACGCGATCGCGCAGCCCCTCTACGACGCCGTCCAGCGCATCCTCCCCGTCGGTCCGTCGAAGGACCTCCTTCACGGCGTGTGGCTGGGCCATCCGGTGCACCCGCCCTTGACCGACCTGGTCATCGGCTTCTGGACGAGCGCCTGGGTCCTCGACCTGGCGAGCCTGTTCGGCCTCGACCCGCAGCAGGCTGCCGGGCCTGCGGCCGAGGCCCTGGTCGCGCTCGGGGTGTCTTCGGCGGCTCCCACCGCCGTCACCGGGCTCGCCGACTGGTCAGAGCTCTCCGCCCCGGAGCGCCGGGCCGGCGCCGTGCACGCCGTCGCCAACGCCACCGCCACCGCCCTCTACGCCGGCTCCTGGATGGCGAGGCGACGCGGCCATAGGGGCATCGGGGTGGCGCTCGGCATGCTCGGCGCCACCGCCGCCACAGCCGGGGGCTTCCTCGGGGGCCATCTGGTCTATCGGCGAGGGTCGGCCGTGAACCACACCGTCGAGGCGGCCAGCCCCACGAAGTGGACCGAGGTCAAGGGGAAGGCGCCCACCTCGGACGCCCTCAGCCTCGGCGTGCTCGACGGCACCCCCCTGGCCTGCACGATGTCGGACCGCGGACCGCTGGCCCTCGCCGACCAGTGCTCGCATCTCGGGGGTCCTCTCCACGAGGGCGATCTGGTGGACGGCTGCGTGCGCTGCCCGTGGCACGGGAGCACGTTCCGTCTCGAGGACGGAAGGGTGGTCCGGGGGCCGGCGGTGGCGCCTCAACCGGCGTACGAGCTGCGTCGCCACGACGGGCAGATCGAGGCTCGTCGCCGACCGATCGAGTGACGATGCAGGACGTGCTCGGGGCGGGGGCGGAGATACCGATGAAGGGTGTCGGCGTCCCGCCCCGGTACGGTGATGGGACCGGGGCGTCACGAGGACGTGCCGGGTTTGCTGAGAAGAGAAAATCGTGACAACCGGAACCGTCAAGTTCTTCAACTCTGAGAAGGGCTTCGGCTTCATCTCTCGTGAGCAGGGTGACGACGTCTTCGTCCACTGCTCCAACATCCAGGGCAGCGGCTACCGCACCCTCGAGGAGGGCCAGCACGTCGAGTTCGACGTGGCGCCCGGCCGCAAGGGTGAGGAGGCGCAGAACGTCCGCGTGATCTGATTCACGGGCCACCGGCCCGTCTGCAGGAACCGCCGGCCTCGGTCGGCGGTTCCTGCGCGTTTTGGGGGACGCGGGCGCTGTGGAGGGGCCGCTCAACCGGCGTTGTCGGCCGGGAAGGTGGAGCCCGACCGACGGATGAGGGCCGTCAAGCCGAGTGCACCGGCGATGGGCGCCAGCACGAGCGCTGGCAGCTGGTAGCGCCAGGAGAACAGGTAGAGCGAGGCGCTGAAGAGCACGACGACGCAGCTCAGGGCGACGAAACCGCAGGCCAGGCGCAGGCCCGAGCGGCGAGCGTGGCCGACGCCGCAGGCGGCGAGCCCGCCGGCCACCAACGCCACGAGCAGCACTGTGCCCGGGGTGTACCCCGCGCTGCGTTGGTAGCCGCGCAGGAACCCGGCGAGGGGACGGACCAGCGTGGGCGGCCCACCTCCCCAGTCGCGGGTGGCAGCGACGGGGTCGTAGGTGGGGTTGACGGGCCAGACGGTCTGGAACTGCCAGCGGAACACCGGGACGTCACCCGGCGCGTCCGCCTTCGTGGGGCGGAAGCCCTTGAAGAAGTCGGCGACAGCGGCCCGGGCCAGATCGAGCGGCTGCTGACGGAACACCCGCCGCGAGAAGTCGCGCAGCACGTCCTTGATCGTCATGTCCGGTGGGACGGTCACGAGGTCGGTGACCGGGTAGACGTTGGCGTAGTAGTCGACGCCCAGTCGGTGGCCGAGGGGCTGGGGCGGGCACAGCTTCCGCTCGTAGTCGGGAAGCCGGAGGGTGGCGCAGTCGGCGATCTGGGCGGCCCGGCCGTACTGCGACGACGCATCGGCGTTGGTCAGCATGAACTGCCCGGATTGGGTGAAGTAGTACGTCATGTACCCGATCACGGGCAGCAGGAAGGCGACGCCCACCAGGGCCGCCCGCCGGAGCCGATCGCGCCACCCGGCGCCGAGGAGCAACGCGAATCCCACCAGCGGGACGATCAGCGGAGCGGCCACCACCCGGACGGGCACGGCCAAGCCGAGGAGCAGGGCGCCGGCGACCAGCGCCCGCCGGCTCGGACGCAGGTTCCAGAGCAGCACCAGCGTGCCGGCCGCCAAGAGCGCCTCGAACAGGGTCTCCGACATGATGTTCTGCTCGATCTGGATCTGGTAGGCGTCGAGCAGGATCGGCACGGTGGCTGCGGCGGCGAGCCATCGCGAGACCCCGTACCGGTTCACCAGCACGTAGATGGCCACCCCGATGCCCAGCCCGAGGAGGTGTTGGACGGCGACGACGGCGAACAGGTTCCCGACCGCGAGGACGGGGGCAAGGAGCAGGAAGTCGTAGCCGACGGTCTGGCCGACGGTCGTCGGGTCGAGCGAGTGCAGGAAGCCGAGGTAGCTGTACGAGTCGACGTACAGGAGCGCCGGCCGGTAGGCCACCTGGCTGACGACCCTCAGGGCGAAGCCGAGGGCGAGGACCGCCAGGAACGGCCAGTGGCGTCTGAGCAGCTCGGTCCGCCTGGACCCGGCCGTCACCCGTCCCGACGGCGCTCGCGCCACCACGTGAGGGTCACGGTCCGGCCGAACCTCGCCCCGTAGAGCAGCTCGGAGCCCTTCCGGCTCGCTCCGGCGGTGCGGACCTGCATCACGCTGGGGACCTCTGTCATCCGGAAGCCCCGCTTGGCGGCGCTGATGAGCAGCTCGGCCGTCTGGTACTGCGGCTGGCGCAGCTCGACCCCGGCCGGCACCTCCACCCGCATGGCCCGCAGCCCATAGGACGGGTCGGTGATGGACTTGCCCGTCAACCGGCGCAGCACCCAGGCGTAGAAGACGACGCCGGTGCGCCGATACCAGTCCCCTCCGTAGGTCCCGCCCAGCCGTCGGGAACCGGAGACGAAGTCGGCCCGACCCGAGATGACCGGCTCCAGGAGGGCGGGGATCTCGGCCGGGTCGTACTGACCGTCGGCGTCCGACGTGACCAGGTACCGGGCGCCGCGCTCCTGGGCGACCCGATACCCGAGACGCAGGGCGGCGCCCTGTCCCCGATGAGCCGGCGCCAGCACGAATGCCCCGTGGGCCCGGGCGATGTCGGCGGTCCCGTCGTCACTGCCATCGTCGATGATCAGCGTCGACACGGCCAGGCCGTCGACCTCCCGGGGCAGCTCGTCGAGCACCGCGCCGATGCTCCCGGCCTCCCGGTAGGCAGCGATCACGATGCAGACCGGCCCGAACGCCGGCGTCCCGTAGCGCTCCTCGAACTCGAGCCGAGCAGCGGCATCGATCCCGTCGTCGCTGGCGAGCGACGACACGTGGGCATCGCTCACACGAGATCCAGCGAGGTCGAGCTCCAGGCCGGCGGTGCGACGGCCGCGCTCCCGTCGCTGGCGGGCGCCGTGCGCCAGTCGATGGTCGGACGCATCACCAGCGGGTCGACGTGGGCGCGGCGGCGTTCGACCATGCCGGCCATGGCCCGGATGGTGTCGCCGTCGAGCAGGTGGGGAACGAGACCGAGGTCGACCAGCTTCGTGTGAGCGGCCTTGTAGTAGTGCTCCTGGAGCTCCGTGCGCGGGTTCTCGAGGTGCTCGACGGTGCCCCGACCCAGCACCTCGATGACCAGGCCAGCCATCTCGTTCAGGGAGAACGACTCCGTGAACTGGTTGAAGACCCGGTACTCGCCCGTCTTGGCCGGATGCTCCAGCGCCAGCTCGATGCAGGCCAGCGTGTCCTTGATGTTGAGCATGCCGCGGGACTGCTGGCCCGACCCGTACACGGTGAGGGGATGGCCGGAGACCGATTGGACGATGAACCGGTTCAGGACGGTGCCGAAGACGGCGTCGTAGTCGAAGCGGGTGGCGAGGTCGTGGTGCAGAGCCGTCTCGTCGGTCACCTGGCCGTAGACGATGCCCTGGTTGAGGTCGGTGGCCCGCAGACCCCAGGCTCGACAGGCGAAGGCGATGTTGTGGGAGTCGTGCACCTTGGACAGGTGGTAGAAGGACCCCGGCTGCTTCGGGAACGGCAAGGTGTCGGTGCGCCCGTTGTGGGTGATGTCGATGAAGCCCTCTTCGATGTCGATGTTCGGCGTCCCGTACTCGCCCATCGTGCCGAGCTTGACCAAGTGGACCGATGGGTCGATCTGGCCGATGGCGAACAGCAGGTTGAGGTTGCCCACCACGTTGTTGACCTGGGTGTAGACCGCGTGCTCCCGGTCGATCATCGAGTACGGGGCCGAGCGCTGCTCGGCGAAGTGCACCACGGCGTCGGGTCGGAACGACCGGAAGACGTCCTCGAGGAACGCGTAGTCGTTGAGGTCGCCGACGTAGGCCGGGACGGTCCGACCGGTGAGCTCGTGCCAGGTGTCGACCCGGGTCTCGAGATCGGCGATCGGCACGAGGCTCGACGTGCCGAGCTCGGTGTCGTAGCTACGGCGCACCAGGTTGTCGACGGCGGCGACGTCGTGACCTCTCGCCGACAGGTGCAGCAACGTCGGCCAACCGAGGTATCCGTCACCACCGAGCACCAGGATCCGCACAAACGCCTCCACGAGATTGGGACGCTCCGAGGACGAGCCGACTTGCAGTTCTGTCGGCACGTCGGATCGGGGACATCCGACGGTCACACGTAGTTAGTTCGACTCACTATTCAAGTCGATGTTGACCTCCTCACCTGAGAAGGCGCTGAGAGTGACCTCCTCGCTGGGGTCGTCGGCGGCCGCGTCCTGGAAGATGACGCGCTGGTAGACGACGAACTTCCCCAGGAAGAGAACGGTGTATGTGCCCAGGTAGGCGGCGGCGACGAAGGCCGTCTTGGTGGCATGGTCGCCCGGCGCCCGCGCCGCCACCAGGCCCGTGACGACCGCCGCGGTCACCAACGACACCAGGGAGACCAGGGCGTAGGGCAGCAGCTCACGTCGTACCGGGATGGGGCCCTTGCGCTGCCAGACCCAGGACCGGTTGAGGATGTAGTTCGGCAACGCGCCGGCGAAGAAGGCCACGACCGACGCCGGGGCCGAGCCCATGAGACCGGATCCGTAGCAGACGATGAGGGCGATCTCACTGCTGGCGAAGGCGACGCCGGACCCGGCGGTGTAGCGGAAGAACCTCGAGCCGACGGCCAGCCCGGAGAGGCCACGGAGCCCGAGGCGCCCCGAGGTCGGCAGCGCATCTCGAAGGGCGACGCCGGGGCGGCCGTCGCCGGACGGGGGGTTGTTCACTGCCTGAAGTCTGCCCGCAGACCCGCCGCCCACCCATCCGTGGGCGAGGAGGACGAGGGTGGGAGCTCGTCCCCGAGAGCTCAGGAGTGGGCCACGTGGGCCGGCCTGACCGCCCCGGTCACGACCATCGCGGCCGCCAGCAGCCCGAGCAGGGTGGCGGCCGCCACGACGTTGGCGGTGGGCGGAGCGAGCAGGCCGACGACCACCAGGAAGGCGGCCGCGACGAGCTTCGGCAGGATCCGCACGCTGAGCACCCGAGTCCCGGTCATGGCCATGACGAAGCACAGACCGACGAGATAGCCGGCGGCCGGGACGGCGACGGCCAGGGCCGCCACCCGTTCGTCGACGTGCCCACCGAGGGCGTCGGCAGCCACATGCAACCCCGCCCCGAGGGCGGCGAGGGCGGCGAAGACGAAGACGTGGGCATAGCCCCATCGGAACGCCTGCTCCGAGGTCGGTGTCAGGTGACCGGGGTGGTCGAAGTAGATCCACCAGCAGGCGAAGGCGATCAACAGCCCGCCGGCCCCGACCGCGAAGAGCCCGACGGTGAGGCCGCCGAGGTCGAGCGCCGACTGGAAGCCGGTCGTGGCCGCCAGCACCGACTCGCCCAGCACGATCAGCGTGAACAGGCCGTAGCGCTCCTCCACGTGGGACGGGTGGAACAACGCCGAGCCCGAGGCGTGCTCGGCCCAGTACGGCACCGTGAGCTCGCCGATCCCGAGCACGATGAAGGCGGCGATCGATCCCGCCGGCGGCAGGGCCAGCCGCATGATCCACAGGACCTGGAGCACGCTGAGTCCGACCGAGTAGCGCAGGGCCCGCACCCGCTGATCGGGGCAGTCGCGGGCCACCCGCAGCCAGGACCACACCAGGCCGATCCGCATGATGAGGAACCCCAAGGTCGTCACGACGTAGTCGTCGTGCTCGACGGCCCGAGCCACCCCCGAGGCCAGGACCAGCGCCCCGGTCATCTGGACGAACGTGAGGAGCCGGTGGGCGACGTCGTCCGAGTCGTGGGCCGAGGCGAACCACGTGTAGTTCATCCACCCCCACCAGATGGCGACGAACACGGCGGTGAAGGCGAACAGGCCGTGCACGACGTGACCGGCCAGCAGCTCGTCGCGGAGCGCCTCGGCCGCCCGTCCCACCCCGACCACGAAGACGAGGTCGAAGAACAGCTCCAGAGGGGTCGCCGCCCGATGCGCCTCGTCGGGATCACGCACGACCGCCCGACCCCGGAGCGCCCACACGTCCAGCGTTGGCAGCCGCCGCACGAGCGAACTGTAGGGATGTCCCGCCGACGTCGTCATGGGCGACGTCTCACCGGCGAGCTGGGCTCAGGGCGCGACGAGGTCCCGGTAGTCGGGGTTGGCGTCGAGGAACTCCCCGACGTACCAACAGGCGGGGACGATCCGGCCGCCGGCCGACCGGACGTCGTCGAGGACGCCGGCGACGAGCTCGGCGCCCAGGTCCTGACCGCGGCGGGACGGCTCGATCACCGTGTGCGGCAACACGACCGCCCCGTCCCCGGCCCGGACGTGGAAGTCGGCCACGCCGATGACCACACCGTCCTCGACCAGCTCGTAGCGGGACGCCGGCTCGTTGCGGCGGACCGAGCGACCTGGGGGCTCCACCGGCTCGGGCT
>DASXLH010000305.1:0-4815 GCA_036496335.1 Acidimicrobiales bacterium | reverse complement strand
GCGTCTACCCGACCAACGACGCCGATCTCGTCAACTACGCGCTGCAGGGCGTCATTAAGGGCGGCACCGGAACCGGGGCCAACATCGGACGACCGGCGGCGGGCAAGACCGGCACCACGACGGACAACACCGACGCCTGGTTCATCGGCTACACACCCCAGATCGCGACCGGCGTGTGGATGGGCTACAAGGAGGACAACTCCCGTCGCCTGAACAGCGTCCACGGTCGGGAGGCCACGGGTGGCACGTTCCCGGCCACGATGTGGCAGAAGTACATGAAGGTGGCCACCAAAGACTTGCCACCGACGCCCTTCGTGGCGCCGCCGCCGGAGATGATCCGGACGGCGCGGCCCACATCCCCCACCCCACCTGCTCCGTCCAGGTCGACCACCACCACTTCCCCCCCGCCCACCACGACGACAACCGCGGCGACGAGCTCCACCTCGGTCCCCTGACGACAGCACGGCCTCACACCTTGACGAGGTCACGGATCGCATCGAGCTTGGCCGGGCCGATCCCTCGCACATCGAGCAGGTCGTCGACCGACTTGAACCGGCCCGCCTTGGAACGGGCGTCGACGATGGCCTTGGCCGTCGCCGGCCCGACGCCGGGCAGTCCGTCGAGCTCCTCGGCGGTGGCGGTGTTGAGGTCGAGCGGACCGGACGCCGCCGGTGACCCGGCCTGAGCCGGAGCCTGATCACCCACGCGGGGAATCAGGATGTTGGTCCCGTCGCTGAGCGGCGCCGCCAGGTTGACGCGATCGACGTCGGCCCCGGACGCCGGCCCGCCGGCGGCGGCCAGCAGATCGGCCACCCGCGACCCGGCGGGCAACCGGTAGAGGCCCGGGCGCACGACCGCGCCCGAGGCGTCGACCACGACCTGGCCGGTGGACCCCGCCGCCCCGGGTGGGCCGCCCGGAATGGTGGTCGTCGATCCGGCGGCGGCACCGACGCGGGGGATGGACGACTCCACCGGTGGGGTTGGCGAACGGAGCAGCAACCACCCGGCCACCACGACGGCAACGACCAGGCCGGCGGCGCCGGCCAGCCGAAGCGGTCCGGGAAGCTCACCGCTGGCGAGGAGATCGAGACGCTGGCGCCACGACGGCATGGCGTCGACGGGTTGCGGATCGGACACGGCATTCCTCCGGCTGACGAGCCAACGCGGAGGAAGCGGAGCCGGGCGACCCTATCGCTCCGTGGGCTCGGTCGAACCAGCCGGCGAGCGACTGAGCAGGTCGGCTTCGATCTCGAGCGGGATCCGCCGGTAGGCGTCGTGGTGGGACGCGCCGGCGAGCCGGCTCTGGAGATAGCTGCCCAGGTACTGCACGGAGAAGCGCAGGAAGCCGAGACGTCGCCACTGGTCGACGTGGACGAGCTCGTGGCGCAGGAGGCGGGCATCGTCGATCGAGGCGGTCCGCACCGAGATGACCGAACCGATGGTGATGGCGGCCGCGCCGGGAGGTACGGGCCCACCCACCAACAGCCAGTAGCCCGGCCGTCGCACCAGCTTCACGGGGCCCTCCCCGCATCCGAGGCGGTCAGAACAGGCGAGCGGTGAGCTTGCGGCGCCAGTCGAGCGTGCGGGGATCGTCGGGTCCGAGCAGCTCGAGCACGTCGAGGTACTCCTGGCGGGCGTCTTCGTCACCCTTGACGCGATCCAGCAGGCCCGAGAGCCGGGACTCGACGTCGACCCCCTCGTCGGGAACGCCGAGGCGGGCGAGCGCGGCCACCCGTCGGGTCTCCGCCGACTCCGGGAGTCGGTTGAGAAGGCCGAGCGCCTCGTCGGGCCGGTCTTCGGCGACGTACAGCTCGGCGAGGGTGATGACCGCATCTTCGTTGTCGTGCTCGAGCTCGAGGGCAGACAGCAGCGAGGCCTCGTCGCCGAGCTCGACGAGCCGCTCGATCTCCGTCTGCTCCCGGGTGGGCAGCAACGACTCGATGAACCGGGAGACGTTGGCCTCCGGCTGCGAGCCGACGAAGCCGTCGACCACCTTGCCGTCCTTCAGGGCGTAGACGGCCGGGATGGACTGCACCTGGAAGGCGTTGGCGACGGCGGGGTTGGCGTCGACGTCGACCTTGGCCAGCTCCACCTGACCGCCGGTGGACTCCACGACCCGCTCCAGGATCGGGCCCAGCGTCTTGCAGGGGCCGCACCACTCCGCCCAGAGGTCGACCACCACGGGGACCTCTTTGGACCGCTCGATGACGTCCTGTTCGAAGGAGGCGTCGGTGACATCGCTGACCACGGGCATGGGGGCGAGGCTACCGGCGGGTCCTCGCCAGCCGACCGGGTTGCCCGGCGGACGAGATCGAGATCTTGCGACCCGCCGCCTGTCTCCGGGCCGTTGGGACCCGCCGGCGGGCCCGGCGGTACCGTGAACGCGAATGGCCGAGCTGCACGAGATCGTCGACTGGCCCGATGCCGGTGACCCGTCCGGCGAGGGGCCGGTCCTCATCGTCGCCCTCGACGGCTGGCTCGACGCCGGCTTCGCCGGCGCCGGTGCGATCGCCCACCTCCTCGAGGCGCTCGACACCACGGTCGTCGCCGAGTTCGACACCGAGGCCCTGCTCGACTTCCGGGCCCGCCGCCCGGTGGCCCACCTCGTCGAGGGCGTCAACCAAGGTCTCACCTGGCCCATCCTCGAGCTTCGCCACGGACGCGATCTCGACGGACGCAGCGTCCTGCTGCTGCACGGTGCCGAGCCCGATGTCCGCTGGCGGGAGTTCGTCGACGAGGTCTGCAGCCTCGCCCTCCAGCTCGGCACCCGACTGGTGGTGATCATGGCCGGCTACCCGGCCCCCGTCCCGCACACCCGGCCGACCAGGCTGTCCGCATCGGCCTCGAACGCCACGCTCATCGACGCGGTCGGCGGCAATCGGGCCACGGTCGACGTCGCCTCGGGC
This sequence comes from Acidimicrobiales bacterium, assembly GCA_036496335.1. Lineage (GTDB taxonomy): Bacteria > Actinomycetota > Acidimicrobiia > Acidimicrobiales > CADCSY01 > JAEKLB01. The sequence continues at coordinate 1,909 of DASXLH010000305.1, read as the reverse complement.
GTGACCTCCGTGCTGGAGCACCGTTTCGGCGAGCTGAGCGTCGACGCCATCACGCTGTGGGCGCAGGTGCCCCACTACGCGGCCGCCATGCCCAGCCCCCCGTCGAGCCTGGCCCTCCTCGAGCAGGTCGAGCGCCTGGCCGGGGTCCGACTCGACACCGACCGCTTCGCCACCGCCGCGGCCGAGCTGCGGGCCCGGCTCGACGACCTGGTCGGTGCCAATCCCGATCATCGCGCCCAGGTCGGCCAACTCGAGACGCAGTACGACGAGGAAGCCCGTGAGAACGCCGCGCAGCAGTCGGCCGGCAACCTCGCCGATGAGGTGGAGCGCTTCCTGCGAGAGGTCGGCGGAGAAGCCTGACGTCGGCCTGGGGCGCCAGGCCATTTCGAGCGCCGCAACCCTTCGGGCCCTGAAGGACCCGCCGGTACGATCCGGCCATGGCCGACCCGGTGCGCAACGACGAGGACGAGCCCACGTTCCGCTACGACGGACGGCTCGCCCGCGACATCGAGGTCCGCTGGCAGGACCGCTGGGAGGCTGAAGGCACCTACCGCGCTCCCAACCCGAGCGGCCCCCTGACCGAGGGCTGGGACCGGGTCGCCGACCGCGAGAAGCTCTTCGTTCTCGACATGTTCCCCTATCCGAGCGGCGCCGGCCTTCACGTCGGTCACCCCCTCGGCTTCATCGGCACCGACGTCTACGCCCGGTTCAAGCGGATGACCGGGTTCAACGTCCTGCACGCCATGGGCTTCGACGCCTTCGGCCTGCCCGCCGAGCAGTACGCCGTCCAGACGGGCCAGCACCCGCGGGTCACCACCGAGGCGAACATCGCCAACTACCGGCGCCAGATCCGGGCGCTCGGGCTCGGTCACGACGACCGGCGAGGGGTCGCAACCACCGACCTCGGCTACTACCGCTGGACGCAATGGATCTTCCTGCAGATCTACAACTCCTGGTGGGACCCCGACCAGCATCGGGCCCGACCCATCGACGAACTGCCGCCGGGCCTCGACCCCGACGAGCACCGCCTCGCCTACATCGCCGAGGCGCCGGTCAACTGGTGCCCCGCACTCGGCACGGTCCTGGCCAACGAGGAGGTCACGGCCGACGGGCGGAGCGAGAGGGGGAACTACCCGGTCTACCGGCGCCCGCTGCGCCAGTGGATGCTGCGCATCACCGCCTACGCCGATCGCCTCATCACCGATCTCGACCTGCTCGACTGGCCCGAGCCGGTGAAGCTGATGCAGCGCAACTGGATCGGGCGCTCCGAAGGAGCGCGGGTCACCTTCGCGGTCGACGGCTCCGACCTGGCGATCGAAGTGTTCACCACGCGGCCCGACACGCTCTTCGGTGCCACCTTCATGGTCCTCGCCCCGGAGCACCCCTTGGTAGAGCCGCTCACCACGCCGGCGCAGCGGCCGGCCGTCGACGACTACCGGCGTGCCGCGTCGAAGCGGTCCGACCTCGACCGCCAGATGGAGGCGAAGGTCAAGACGGGCGTGTTCACCGGTGCCTTCGCCGTCAACCCGGTGAACGGCGCCAAGGTCCCGGTGTGGATCGCCGACTACGTGCTGATGGGCTACGGCACCGGTGCGATCATGGCCGTGCCGGCCGAGGACGACCGTGACTGGGACTTCGCCCACCAGTTCGACCTGCCCGTCATCCGCACCGTGCAGCCCCCCGACGGTTGGGACGGCGCCTACACCGGTGACGGCCCGCGCATCAACAGCGGCTTCCTCGACGGGCTCACGATGGCCGACGCCAAGCGGGCCATGATCGACCGCCTCGCCGGCGAGGGATGGGGGGAGGGGACCACCACCTACAAGCTGCGGGACTGGCTCTTCTCCCGCCAGCGCTACTGGGGTGAGCCCTTCCCCATCGTCTACGACGAGGACGACCGACCGATCCC
>DASXLH010000304.1:0-4413 GCA_036496335.1 Acidimicrobiales bacterium | reverse complement strand
CGGTACTCCTACACGTCGATGGTCACGCCGGCCTCCGTGTTCGACTACGACCTCGACAGCAGGGAACGGGTGCTGCTCAAGCAGCAGCCTGTGCTGGGCGGCTACGACCCCTCGCTCTACGCCACCGAGCGGCTCTGGGCGACCGCCCCCGATGGTGTGCGGGTGCCGATGTCGATCGTCTACCGGCGCGACCGGCGGCGCGACCGACCCGGCCCCGCCTTCCTCTACGGCTACGGCTCGTACGAGGCCTCGATGGACCCGGGGTTCTCCTCCGTGCGCCTCTCCCTCCTCGACCGGGGCTTCGTCTACGCCATCGCCCACATCCGGGGTGGCGGCGAGCTCGGTCGGCACTGGTACCTGGACGGGAAGCTGCTGGAGAAGCGCAACACGTTCACGGACTTCGACGCCTGTGCCGAGCACCTGGTCGCCACCGGGTGGACAGAGCCGTCGCAGCTCGCCATCCGGGGCGGTTCCGCCGGCGGTCTGCTGATGGGGGCGGTGACCAACCTCCGGCCCGACCTCTTCGGCGCGGTCGTGGCCGAGGTTCCGTTCGTCGATGCCCTCAACACCATCCTCGATCCCAGCCTTCCCCTCACCGTCCTCGAGTGGGAGGAGTGGGGCAACCCGGTGGCGTCGGCCGAGGTCTACGGATACATGAAGTCGTACGCCCCCTACGAGAACGTCGAGCCGACGGTCCACCCACCCCTGCTGGTGACCGCCGGGCTCAACGATCCGCGTGTCTCCTACTGGGAGCCGGCCAAGTGGGTGGCGCGCCTGCGAGCCGTGGGCACGGGCGGCAACCCGCTGTACCTGCGGACCGAGATGGGCGCCGGCCACATGGGACCGTCGGGTCGCTACGACGCCTGGAGGGACGAGGCGTTCGTCCTCGCCTTCGTGCTCGACGAGCTGGGCCTAGGAGGCTGACTCCCCACCGGTGGGCTTCACCGGGCTGTAGGTCATGACGTGGGCGTCCCGCAGGTCGATCAGCTCGCCCTCGGCCTGTGCGATCACGTCGAGGATCTCCTGACCGACGAGCTCGTCGCGGGCCAGCAACGCGTCGCGGAGGGCCTCCAGGGTGGGGCGGCGCTCGTGCAGGATCGCCGAGGCCCGGGCCTTGGCGGCGTCGAGGATCTCCTCGACCGTCTTGCGGCTGGCCTCGTCGGAGAGGACCTTGGCCACGAGGTTGTTGGCGCCGTTGATCGAGGCCGCCTCGAAGGAGACCAGTGACCCGCCCATCCCGTAGGCCCCGACCATCTGGGCGACCAGGGACGTGGCGGCATGGAGATCGCCGCTCGGGCCGGTACCGGCCTCCCCGAAGAACAGCTCCTCGGCGGCCATCCCGCCCATGGTGATCTCGACCATGGCGATGATCTCGGAGCGGGTCTGCATGAAGCGCTCCTCGCGGTCGGAATGGGCCAGGAGCCCGAGGGCGTCACGTCGCTTGATGATCGACAGCACCTCGAGGTTGCGATCGCGCCCGACGACGTAGGCGATGGTGGCGTGGCCGGCCTCGTGAGAGGCGATGCGGCGGCGCTCCTCGAGGGCGTACTCGACGGGCTGCTTGAGACCGATCTCCTCGGTCATCTTCGCCTGCTGGAGGTCGTGCCAGTCGAGGGCCGAACCTCCCCGGCGCAGCGCCCACACGAGGGCCTCGTCGAAGAGGTGCTCGATCATCACCGGCGAGTAGGCGGCCGTCATGGCGGCGAGGGTGTCCCGCCGAGCCGGGTCGTCGAGGTCGGGGACGTGGCTCTTGCGGGCGAGGTAGTAGTCGATGATGTCCCGACGATCGCTGCGGCCCGGGAGCCCGAAATGGATCGAGCGGTCGAACCGGCCCGGCCGGAGCAGCGCCGGATCGAGGTCGCTGGCGCGGTTGGTGGCGCCGACGACCAGCACGTTGGCAGGCGTCGTCTTCGGCTTGCGGATGGCGCGGTGGGCGGGGATGAACCGGTTGAGCTGATCGATGAAGAAGCCCACGGTGCGGGCGCCGGCGGTGGGCGTGTCGAAGCTCTGGAGCTGGATGAGCAGCTCGTTGACCACCCCCGTGATGCCCTCCCGGGCGGAGGAGCCGTTCATGCCCGAGCGGGCGCCGCCGATGGCGTCGATCTCCTCGATGAACCCGATCGCCCCGCCCTCCTTGCGGGCGGCATGACGAAGGGCCTTGAAGTAGGAGCGGATCTTGCGGTTGGTCTGGCCGTAGTACATCGACTGGAAGGCCGAGGACGACACGAACAGGAAGGGGACGCCGGCCTCGCGGGCCATGGCCTTGGCCATGTAGGTCTTGCCGGTGCCGGGCGGCCCCTCGAACAGGATCGCCCGGCGGGGCGAGCCTCCCATCTGCTCCTTGAAGGTCTTGTAGGCGAGGAAGAGCTCGAGGGTGCGGGCCACCTCCTCCTTGACGATGCCGGCGCCGGCCACGTCGTCGAGGCCGATCTCGATCTCGCTGGACCGGTAGAGGACGTGAGGGGAGCGGCCGGCGGCGATCAGCGGGACGATGATGACGAGCGCCAGGGCCAGGACGAGCAGGGCGCTGGGGAGCCACAGCGCGGCGTCGGACCCCAGGCTCGGCCAGCCGAACCCGACGGGGTTCCCGCGGAGGAGCCGGTACCAGAGGTAGGCGCAGAGCAGGCCGAGGATGCCGGCCAGGCGGTAGAGACGGCGGGACCGTGCGTGCTCACGGGCCTGGGCGACGTCCGCGATGGTGGAGCCGAGAAGGGCGCCTTCCGAAACGCTCGAGGTCTTCACCACGACGATCTGCTCTCCCTCGGTCAGGTGCCGGGCCGGACCCCCGCCTGCTTCGTCACGCAGAGTGACGGTACCTGCATTCAAGGGGCGAATCGACCGTAACCACTCCGGAAGAAGATCAAGGGGCCACCCTCGTGCTCGACCGCCATCGTCTCGACCCGCCCGATGCACAGGAAGTGGTCGCCAGCGGGGTGCACGGCGTCGACACGGCAGTCGATCCAGGCGATGGCGTCGATCAGCCGGGGGGCGCCCGACGGCGTCTGGTTCCAGGCCAATCCCTCGAAGCGGGCGTGGCGTTCGATCCCGGGTGAGGCGAACCGACGGCTGACCGCCTCCTGGTCCTCGCCGAGCACGTTCACGCAGAACGAGCCGGCCGTCTCGATGAGGGGCCACGTGCCCGAGCTCTGGCGCACGCAGAACCCGACGAGTGGCGGTTCGAGCGACACTGAGAAGAAGGCGCCCACGGCAAGGCCGACGGGACCGTCGGCGTAGGCGCTGACCACGGTGACGCCCGTGGCGAAGTGACCGAGCACTTGGCGGAACAGCGTGCTCTCGGCGCTGTCGTCCACCGCCCGGAACGTAGCGCGGGTCCGCCGGGCACCACGTCCCGACCGGCGCTAGGAATGGCGCGATGGATGCTTCCGCGAAGTCGCCGCCGAGGCTGGACGAGCAGCTGCGGGCGCTGCCGATCCTTCCCGACCGGGCCGTCTCGGCCGATTCGGTGCCCTGGGTCCGGCTCAGCGACGGCGTCGACTACAAGCCGTTGCGCTTCGACTTCGCCACCGGCGTGTGGGTGAACGTGCTCCGTGTGGCGCCCGGTGCCCGGCTGGGCCGGCACCGTCACAACGGCGGCCCGGTCCTCGGCTACTGCCTGGCCGGACGCTGGTGGTACCTGGAGCGGGAGTGGGTGGCGGAGGTGGGCACCTTCGTCTACGAGCCGCCCGGCGACATCCACACGCTGGTGGCGGGACCGGAGGGCATGACCACGTTGTTCGTGACCGACGGCGTGCTCCAGTTCTTCGACGAGCACGATCGGCTCGACCACGAGGACAATGCCTTCAGCCGGTACCAGGGCTACGTCGACCACTGCCATGCCCACGATCTCGAGATGGTCGATCTCACCTTCTGAGCCTGTCTTCTCTACGCCCAGACGGCCTGGAAGAGGTCGTACTCGTGGACGTAGAGCATCCAGACGTGGGGCACGCCGTCGCGGAGGATCCACTCGTGGACGGAGTGGTACTTCGTCTCCACGGCGTCGACCACGACGACGTTGTCGAACACGCAGGCCGACCCGCCCTCCCCGTCGTACGAGCAGACGAGCTCCTGGCGGTGTCGACCGGCCTCGGTCGCGGCTGAGACGGTCTCGAGGACCTGGCGGAACGCCGCCTTGTCGTGCGTACCCGACACGGCCGTGCTGCCCGGAACGACGAAGACGGCGTCGTCGGCGAACAGCGCGAGCAGGCCGTCATGATCCTCGGCGGCCCAACGGTCGTACGCCTCCGCCACGATGTCGTGCATCCGACCTCCCTGGGCCGGGCCGAGTGTCGCACGCCGCGGTCGTCGTCGCGATGAGCTGGCGAGCCGAGGACGCCGCGCAGAGTGGTTGTGCTGGTTGATGTTTTCGCCCCTGTTGGGCGTTTCTTGTCACACGCCGGGTGTAGTCTCGAACGT
>DASXLH010000303.1:0-3163 GCA_036496335.1 Acidimicrobiales bacterium | reverse complement strand
ACACCATCCCCTGGACCACCAACCGCATCACCCTGCTCCAACTCCTCCAACCCCGCTGCAAACACCACCACCGCCTCAAAACCCGACAAGACCTCATCCACATCGCCGCCAACCGCGACCGAGCCGGACCCGACCCGTGAGACATTCGGGTTCGCCCGGCGGGCTCGCTCCCGGAAGCGGCGCAGAGGCGGGAAGGGGAACGGCGTACGCTCGCGGCGTGACATCCCCCTCTGGTCGCCGCGGTGCCGTGCGACGCGGGCCGGTGGGCGGCGCATGATGGCCCGGTTCGGTGAGGTGCTCACGGCGATGGTCACCCCCTTCCGGGACGACCTGTCGCTCGACCTTGACGGCGCCGCGACACTGGCCCGTTGGTTGACCGAGCACGGCAGCGAGGGCCTGGTGGTGGGGGGAACCACCGGTGAGGCGCCCACCCTGTCGGTGGCCGAGCACCTCGACCTGGCTCGCGCCGTCCGGGAGGCGGTGACGGTTCCGGTCATCGTCGGCACCGGCAGCAACGACACCGCCCATGCCATCGAGATGACCAAGCGGGCCGCTGAGCTCGGCGCCGACGCCGCCCTCGTGGTCGGGCCGTACTACAACCGCCCGCCCCAGGCGGGTATCGAGGCCCACTACCGGGCCGTGGCGGCCGCCAGCCCCGACCTGCCGATCCTCGTCTACGACGTGCCGGGCCGCACCGGGCGCCGCATCGCCCACGACGTGCTCGTCCGCCTGGCCACCGAGGTGCCCAACATCGTCGGCTTCAAGGACGCCACCGGCGACCTGGTAGCCACGGCCCGGGTCGTGGCCGACACCCCGAGCTCGTTCGAGGTGCTGAGCGGCGACGACGCCCTCACCCTGCCCATGCTGTCCGTCGGCGCCGTCGGGGTGATCGGTGTCGCCACCCACTGGGCCGGGCCCGTCTTCGGCGAGATGATCGCCTCCTACGAGAAGGGCGACGTCGCCCGGGCCCGCGAGCTCCACGTCCGGCTCATCCCCTCCTTCGAGTACTCCAACAGCGAGACGGTGGTCTTCTCCATGGCGACCAAGGCGATGCTGCGCAACCTCGGGCTCCCGGTGGGGGAGTGTCGGCCGCCGCTCGGACCTGCACCGGCGGGAACAGAGGAACGGGCCCGAAAGGTGTACGAAGCGATCCGTGTCTGAGCCGCCGAGCACCGACCCCAACCCGTCTGTCCGCATCACCTTCCTCGGCGGCCTCGGCGAGATCGGTCGCAACTGCGCCGCCCTCGAGCTCGAGGGCAAGATCCTGCTCGTCGACTGCGGGCTCATGTTCCCCGACCCGGACATGCTCGGGATCGACCTGGTGCTCCCCGACTTCTCGTGGTTGCACGATCGGGCCGACGACCTGGTCGGCTGCGTGCTCACCCATGGTCACGAGGACCATGCCGGTGGCCTGTCGTTCCTCCTGCGCGACCTGTCCTTCCCGATCTTCGCCTCCCCCCTCACGCTCGGCCTGGCCCGGAACCGCATCGAGGAGGCCGGCCTGCTCGGCCGCACCGAGCTGATCCCGGTCGAGGACGGTGAACGCCGCATGATCGGCCCCTTCGACGTGGAGTTCATCCCCGTCACCCACTCGGTGCCGCAGGGCTTCGCCCTCGCCTTCCACACCCCGCAGGGCGTGATCATCCACTCGGGCGACTGGAAGCTCGACCTCACGCCCATCGACGGCCGCCTGACCGACATCGGCCGCATCGGCGCCATCGAGGTCGAGCACGGGGTGCGGCTCCTGCTGGCCGACTCCACCAACGCCGAGTCGGAGGGCCACACCCGCTCGGAGCGCTCGATCGGCGAGTCGCTCCGGCGCCTGTTCGACGAGAACCGTGACCGGCGGATCGTGGTGGCCTGCTTCGCGTCGCACCTCCATCGCGTCCAGCAGATCGCCGACATCGCCGTCGAGCAGGGCCGGACCATCGCCACCCTCGGGCTGTCGATGAAGAAGAACATCAAGCTGGCCCGGGACATGGGCCTGCTCACCATCCCCGAGGGCTCGGTGTGCGACATCGCCGACCTCGGCGACGTGCCGCCCGAGAAGGTCTGCGTCATCTCCACTGGGTCGCAGGGCGAGCCGATGTCGGCGCTCACCCGGATGGCCTCCAACGACAACAAGTGGATCCAGATCGGTCCCCGCGACACCGTGATCCTCTCCTCCCACCCGATCCCGGGCAACGAGTCGTCGGTCGGACGGGTCATCGACGGGTTGCACCGCCTGGGGGCCAACGTCATCCACTCCGGCATCGCCGACGTCCACGTGAGCGGGCATGCCAAGCAGGAAGAGCTCAAGACCCTGCTCTCGCTGGCCCGGCCCGAGTGGTTCATCCCCGTTCACGGCGAGTACCGCCACCTCGTCCACCACATCCGCCTGGCCAAGGACATGGGGGTCGACCCCGACAACATCGTGCTCTCGCTCGACGGTGACCAGCTCGAGCTGACCGACGAAGGGCTCGAGAAGATCGGTGAGGTCCCGGCCGGCTACCTCTTCGTCGACGGGACCGGTCTCGGCGACGTCGAGCACGGGGTGCTGCGCGACCGGCGGATCCTGGCCGAGGAGGGCGTCGTGATCGTGATCGTCACGATGGACGTCAAGACCGGCGAGCTGGTGGCCGGGCCCGAGATCATCACCCGGGGCTGGATCCACGCCCCCGAGGCGGAGGAGCTCCTGGAGGAGGCCCGCCAGGTGGTGCTGGCCGCCCTGCTGGCGGCCGACGACACCGACGCCGAGGCGTTGAAGCGGCACGCCCGCAAGGCGTTGGGGACGTTCGTGAGCCAGCGCACCCGGCGCCGGCCGATGATCGTCCCGGTGATCATGGAGGCTTAGGCGGGCCGGCGACCTCGGAGGCGGGTCCTGTCACCGAGGTGGTCCCCTCCCACCGAGCTCCGCTCGGCGGGCCCCTCCCCTCGGCTTGGAGGGGTCCGCCGGCTGTTGGTCTGCTCGGTGTTTCGCCCGCGCTTCCTGCCCGGAGAGCAGGTGAGATCAGCGTCTCCCTTGTCGGTGGTGTGGTGGTTGTTACGGTTGGGGGCACTGTGACCACCACGAAGCGGGCATCGGCCCGGAAGGGGCCCGCTCGCCGCGGCCGGCAGCCGCATCCTCGGGTGGCGAGCCACCGGGCCGAGCTGTGGGGGGCCGGGTTGCTCCTGGCCGCCGTGC
>DASXLH010000302.1:0-4960 GCA_036496335.1 Acidimicrobiales bacterium | reverse complement strand
GGGGACGACGAACATCGACAGCCCGGCGTGCTTCGGCACGTCGGGGTTGGTGCGGGCCACGCACAGGGCCAAATCGGCGGTCATGGCGCCCGAGGTCCACACCTTCTGGCCGGTGAGGACGTACTCGTCGCCGTCGCGCACGGCCTTGGTCTGCAGGCCGGCGAGGTCGGAGCCGGCCCCCGGCTCTGACAGGAGCTGGGTCCAGGTCTCCTCGCCCCGGATCATGCGGGGGACGTGCAGCTTCTTCTGCTCCTCGGTGCCGAAGTCGAGCAGCGTCGGGGCACAGATGCCGGTGGTGACGGCCTCCCCCACCGCCGGCATCGACCGGCCCCGGGACTCCTCGGCGAACACCCGCTGGTACTCGGGCCCCAGGCCCTGGCCGCCGTAGGCCTTGTCGAGGGTGATGCCGAGCAGTCCGGCGTCCCAGAGGGCGGTGCGGAACCCCCGGCTGTCACGGTCGCCCCCGGCGAAGCGAGGCAGGTTCTCGTCGAGCCACGTCCGTGCCTTCAGGCGGAACGCCGCCAGCTCGGCGGACTCGGCCGGGCGCTTGGCGTCGGCGGTCTCGGTTGCAGTCATCTCGCGGATCCTCCAACTGGCCGTGTCGGCTCGAGCATGCCCCGAGGGCGGGACGGTCGCCAAGCTCCATCCTTCCAGCCGCCAACTGGTCGCTCCACACGCGACCAGCACCACAGACCGGTCAGCATCTCGACGAAGCGCTGCTCGGTACGATCGCCGCGCGAACCGACCCGCAGCGCAACTCCCGCCGCGAGCCGATCCGTCCCTGCTCCCGTAGCTCAGGGGATAGAGCGTCGGTTTCCTAAACCGTGCGTCGCAGGTTCGAATCCTGCCGGGGGCGCTCAGAAGCCGGTTCTGTCGGTGCCTTCCCGGAGAACGTCGTCGGGCCAACCGAACGCGACGGCCTGGAAGGCAGCGCGCGCCCCGGCCTCGCTGTGGTCGCCGGCGCCGTCGGCGGAGGCGAAGGTGACCAACCTCTCCGGACAGGTCAGGGCGGCAACGAGCTGCAGTGCAGACGCGCCGATGTCGTCGTCCTCGGCGTTGCACACGAACGTCGGGCACCTCATCTACGCGGGGTGGCCCTCCAGCCTGTACCTCCCGCAGCGCCTCGAGGTACTCGATCGGACTGCCGACGCCGTGCACGAGTTGGCCGCGCCGCTGGGCCCAGTCGGCGGTCGGCCGGGAGGCGAGGAACTGCTTGAGCGTCATGCGGGACATCGACCGGTCTCCATCGACAGCCGGCAATCCCAGATCCGCCGGCGGAGACAAGCGTTCCCGACGGCGGGAACGTCTCTCACCTCGCCCGGGTGACGAGCGCTCACCCCATCACCCATGAGCGTCAAGGCGTTCGGCCCGGACCAGCGCACGAGCGGGCAAGGACGAGGACCGTTCGGTAGGCCGGCGCGGAGCCGACCTGGGCATCCTGGCCCAGCACCGCGAGCGGCACACACGAGCCGGTACCGCACGGCGCAACCAGATGGAGCTCCCGCATGACAGAGCCGTTCGCCGGCCACATCGAAGTGGACATCCGGGACTCCGTGCCCGACTGGGCTCCATACGAGCCGCCGAAGGCGCCGGCCGGGTCACCCAACGTGGTGTACGTCACGCTCGACGACGTGGGCTTCTCAGCCATGAGCGGCTACGGCGGTCCGATCCCCACGCCGAACATCGACCGGATCTCCGACGACGGCCTCCGCTACACCCAGTTCCACACCACCGCCCTGTGCTCACCGACCCGGTCCTGCCTGCTGACCGGCCGCAACCACACCCGGAACTCGATGGCGTGCATCACGGAAGCCGCGGTCGGCTTCCCGACCGCCAGCGGGACGATCCCGCCCGAGAACGGGATGCTCCCGGAGATCCTGGCCGAGCAGGGCTGGAATACCTACATGGTGGGCAAGTGGCACCTCTGCCCGACCGACGAGATGAACCTGGCCTCGACCCGTCGCAACTGGCCCAGCGGGCGGGGCTTCGAGCGGTGGTACGGGTTCCTCGGCGCCGAGACCAGCCAGTGGTATCCGGACCTGATCCACGACAACCACCCCGTCGAGCAGCCGTCCACCCCGGAGGAGGGGTATCACCTCAGCGTCGACATCACCGACAAGGCGATCGAGTTCATCCGCGACGCGAAGGCGGTGGCGCCGGAGAAGCCGTTCTTCCTCTACTACTCCCCCGGGGCCTGCCACGCCCCCCACCACGCCCCGAAGGAGTGGATCGACAGGTTCAAGGGCCAGTTCGACATGGGCTACGAGGCCATGCGGGAGCTCACCCTGGCCCGCCAGAAGGAGATGGGCATCGTCCCGGCCGACACCGAGCTGCCGACCATCAACCCGCTGGGCACCAGCGAGACCCGCCAGGGCCCCGACGGCCAGCCCTTCCCGCCCCTCGACGTGACCCGCCCGTGGGACAGCCTCTCGGCCGACGAGCAGCGGCTGTTCGCCCGGATGGCCGAGGTCTACGCCGGCTTCCTGGCCCACATCGACGACCAGATCGGTCGCCTGCTCGACTTCCTGGAGTTCATCGGCGAGCGCGAGAACACGCTGGTGCTGTTGGTGTCGGACAACGGGGCCAGCGGCGAGGGCGGTCCGAACGGCTCGGTCAACGAGATGCTGTTCATGAACGGCATCCCCGATGACATCAACGCCAACCTGGCGATGCTCGACGACCTGGGGGGCCCGAAGACCTACAACCACTACCCCAACGGGTGGGCGATGGCCTTCAACACGCCGTTCAAGATGTGGAAGCGCTACGAGTTCGAGGGCGGCACGGCCGACCCGTGCATCATCTCCTGGCCGGCCGGGATGCGGGCTCGGGGCGAGGTGCGGACCCAGTACCACCACGCCATCGACCTCGTGCCGACCGTGCTCGATGCACTGGGCGTGACCGCCCCGACGACGCTGAAGGGCCACACCCAGTCGCACTTCGACGGGGTGACCATGCGCTACAGCTTCGACGATGCGACCGCCGAGGGCACCCGCAGGACCCAGTTCTATTCGATGCTCGGCTCCCGGGGCATCTGGCACGACGGCTGGAAGGCGGTCACCACCCATCCCACCCTCAGCGGCTGGGGCCACTTCAACGACGACGAGTGGGAGCTGTTCCACACCGACGTCGACCGCGCCGAGATCCACAACCTCGCCGAGGAGAACCCCGGCAAGCTCCGTGAGCTCATCGCCCTCTGGTACGCCGAGGCTGGTGCCAACGAGGCCTTCCCGCTCGACGACCGCAGCGCCATCGAGATCATGCTCACCCCACGTCCGCTGCTCACCCCGCCCCGCGACCGCTATGTCTACTTCCCGGACTGCGCCGAGGTCCCCGAGGCCCAGGCCGTCAGCATCCGCAATCGCTCGTTCTCCCTCGGTGCCCTTGTCGACATTCCCGGCCCGGGCGCGCAGGGCGTGCTCGTCGCCCAGGGCTCACGCTTCGGCGGCTACAGCCTCTACATCAAGGACAACCGGCTTCACTACGTCAACAGCTTCGTCGGGATCGTCGAGCAGAAGGTGTCGAGCACGGTCGACCTGCCCGTCGGCGAGAAGCTGCTCCTGGCCGCATCGTTCGACAAGACCGGCGAGGACCCGCCCGGGGTGGCGGCCGGCCGCCTGTCGCTCTGGCACGGCGACACCAAGGTCGGCGAAGGCGAGATCAAGATCCAGCCCGGCGGCTACATGATCGCCGGCGAAGGGCTCTGCGTCGGCCGTGACAGCGGCCACCCCGTGACCGACGACTACGCCGGCGAGGGCCCCTGGTCGTTCACCGGGGGCACCATCCACCGGGTTGCCGTGGATGTCAGCGGCGAGCCGTACGTCGACCTCGAGCGCGAAGCGGCGGTCCGCTTCAACCACCAGTGAACGCCGCCGAGCTCCCCAGCTGGCGTGAGACGGCGACCACGCGGTCGATCCTCGAGTTCGTCGACGCGGTCACGACGGCCGGTTCGCCGGACTTCGTGCCGGAGGCCGACCGGGTGGCCGTGTTCGACAACGACGGCACCCTTTCGTCCGAGATGCCGATGTACACCCAACTGGCGTTCGCCCTCGTCCGGGCGGCAGAGCTCGGCAAGCCGACCACGGTCGAGGAGCTGAAGGCCGGCGGGCTCGGGCTGGTGCTGGAGCTCCTCCAGCTCACCCACGGGTCGGTGACGACCGACGAGTTCGCCGAGGCGGTACGGGCCTGGGTGGCGGTCGCCGCCCATCCCGTGACCGGCGCGCCATATCCCGAGATGGTCTTCCAACCCATGGTCGAGCTCGTCGGCGCTCTGGAGGTGAACGGGTTCGACTGCTGGATCTTCTCCGGCGGAGGCACCGACTTCATGCGGGCATGGGCTCCCACCGTGTTCGGCGTCGCACCCCACCGCATGATCGGCAGCGTCGGGAAGATCGAGTTCGAGGACGACGGCGACGACGGCCCCCGGCTGCTCAAGGGCTCGGAGCTCGTAACGCTCGACGACGGGCCTCAGAAGGCCATCTCGATCCATCAGTACATCGGCCAGCGCCCGATCCTGGCGGCGGGGAACACCGACGGGGACCTCCAGATGCTGGAGTGGACGGCGGCCGGGCCGCACCGGAGCCTGCAGCTGGCCATCCACCACACGGACGCCGTCCGTGAGGTCGCCTACGACGTCGATCCCCTCCTGGGAGCCGGCACGGACAAGCTCCTCGATGCGGCCGCCGCCGGGGCCTGGAGCGTTGTCGACATGGCCGCCGACTGGGCCACGATCTTCGGTGGCGCCGGCGCCTGACGCTCAGTCCAGCGACTCGTGCAGGAAGGCCACGACCTCGGGCCAGAGCTCCTCGGCCAGAGCCTCGTCGTGGGTGCCCAGGGCGTTGTGCGGGCCCATGAAGGCGTGGCCGGTGTCGGGATGGACGGTGATCACGACGTCCTTGCCCATGGCCTGCAGCCTCGCCTCTAGGGCGTGAGCGCCGGCCGGCGGGAAGAAGTCGTCGTGCTC
>DASXLH010000301.1:0-4926 GCA_036496335.1 Acidimicrobiales bacterium | reverse complement strand
AGGGTCCGAACGTGGCCGAGTCGGACCCCAGTGCCGACGGGCTGATCACCGCCTTCGCCATCGGCGCCCCCGGCACCACCCCGCCCTGGCCCCAGGCCCGGAAGAACGCGCTGCACCTCGGCGCCGACCCGAGCGGCGGGAACCCCCTTCCGCCCTGGCAGTGCTACCAGTCCACCAACCCGCCGGCCCATCCGAACCCGGCGTCGTCCAAGGGCTACTGGTTGCTGGGCGTGGACGGCAGCGTCTACGCCCTCGGCGGGGCGCCCTTCTACGGCAGCCTTCCCGGCCTCGGCATCCACACCCTGACCGCCTCGATCGCCTCCTCGGCCTCGGGGCACGGCTACCTCGTGCTCGGGCGGGACGGCGGCGTGTTCGCCTTCGGCGACGCCGGCTTCCACGGCTCGATGGGCGGCGCCCGGCTCAACGCGCCCATCATCGGCATGGCGGCGACGCCCTCCGGCAACGGCTACTGGCTCCTGGGGCGGGACGGCGGCGTGTTCTCGTTCGGTGACGCCCAGTTCTACGGCTCGATGGGCGGCATCCCCCTCAACGCCGACGTCATCTCGCTGCTGCCGACCCCCTCCGGGCACGGCTACTGGCTGCTCGCCGCCGACGGCGGCGTCTTCTCCTTCGGTGACGCCCACTTCTACGGCTCCACCGGCGGCATGCGGCTCAACGCCCCCGTGATCTCGATGGCGGCGCACGCCGGCGGTGGCTACTGGCTCCTGGCCAAGGACGGCGGCGTGTTCAGCTTCGGTGCCTCCTTCCAAGGCAGCGTGCCGGGGTCGGGCAGCTGCGACACGCCGACCGGCATGCAGATCCGGCCCACGCTCACGGGCGAGGGGTACTTCGTGGCCGCCGCCGACGGCGAGGTGTTCCCGTTCGGCGACGCCCAGGGCAAGGGCGACGTCTACCCGAAGGGGATCTTCGACTACGTCGTCGACATGGCCCTCAACCGGTAGCCGCGGCACCCCGTGGTCCTCACCAGCCGCCGACCGACTCGACCAGCCGGGTTCCGGGCGAGAATGGACCGATGACCAAGATCGCCGACCTGCTGGCCGCCGGGCCGACCTTCTCCTTCGAGATGGGCGGGCCGAAGACGCCGGAGCAGCAGCAGCGGCTCGAGCGCGTCCTCGGCGACCTCGAGGGCCTGCACCCGTCGTACGTCTCCGTCACCTACGGGGCGGCGGGGAGCACCCGTGACGGCACGATCGAGGTGGTGCGCCACCTGGCCGCCGAGACGTCGATGACCCCGATGCCGCACCTCACGTGTGTGGCTCACACCCGCGACGAGGTCGTCGGTCTGGTGAAGGGCTACGCCGACCTCGGTCTCGACAACCTGCTCGCCCTCGGCGGCGATGCTCCGGCGGACGGGCGGGTCTACCCCAGTGACTTCGCCTACGCCATGGAGCTGGTGGAGCTGGCCCGGGAGATCGGCGACTTCTGCATCGGGGTGGCGGCCTTTCCCGAGGGCCATCCCCGGTCACCGGACATGGCCTCGGACCGGCGGCGCCTGGCCGAGAAGCTGCGGGCGGCCGACTTCGGCATCACCCAGTTCTTCTTCGACGCCGACGACTACTTCCGCATGATCGACGACCTGGCCGCACTGGGCGTGGACAAGCCCGTGCTGCCCGGCCTCATGGCCTTCGTCAACGTCGAAGGCCTGCGCCGGATGGCCGGGCTGAACGAGGCGAAGATCCCGGACGCGCTCCAGGCCCGCCTCGACGAGGTCGCCGGCGACGTCGACGCGGTGCGCGCCCTGGCCGTGGAGACCTGCTCGGGGCTGGCGCAGCGGCTGCTCGACGCCGGGGCCCCCGGCATCCACCTCTGCACCCTGAACTACTCCTGTCCGGCCCGCCAGATCTGGGCCAACCTTGGCCTCGCCTGACGGTTCCTGCGACGAGAAGGGCCGATCAGCTCGCCATCTTGGCCTGGAGGCGCTCGTCGAGACCGGCCAGGAACTCCTCGGTCGTCTGCCAGGGGGCGTCCTTTGAGATCATGAGGGACAGGTCCTTGGTCATGTCCCCCGCCTCCACCGCCTCGATGCAGACCGACTCGAGCGCCTCGGCGAAGGCGGTGACCTCCGGCGTGCCGTCGAGCTTGCCGCGATGGGCGAGGCCCTGGGTCCAGGCGAAGATCGAAGCGATCGGGTTGGTCGAGGTCTTGTTGCCCTTCTGGTGCTCGCGGTAGTGCCGGGTGACGGTGCCGTGGGCCGCTTCCGCCTCGACGGTCTTGCCGTCGGGGGTCATCAGCACCGAGGTCATGAGGCCGAGTGAGCCGAAGCCCTGGGCCACGGTGTCGGACTGCACGTCGCCGTCGTAGTTCTTGCAGGCCCAGACGTAGCCGCCCTCCCACTTCATGGCCGCCGCCACCATGTCGTCGATGAGGCGGTGCTCGTAGGTGATGCCGGCGGTCTCGAACTCGGCCTTGAACTCCGTCTCGAACACCTCGGCGAACAGGTCCTTGAACCGACCGTCGTAGGCCTTGAGGATCGTGTTCTTGGTCGAGAGGTACACCGGCCAACCGCGGTCGAGGCCGTAGCGCATCGAGGCCCGGGCGAAGTCACGGATCGAGTCGTCGAAGTTGTACATGCCCATGCTGACGCCGCCACCCGTGAACTTGGCCACCTCGAACTCCATCGGCTGCCCCCCGTCATCGGGGGTGTAGGTCATCGTGACCGTCCCGGCGCCGGGCACCACGAAGTCGGTGGCCCGGTACTGGTCGCCATGGGCATGGCGGCCGATCACGATGGGCTTGGTCCAGCCGGGCACCAGGCGGGGGATGTTGGAGATCACGATCGGCTCGCGGAAGATGACGCCGCCGAGGATGTTGCGGATCGTCCCGTTGGGGCTCTTCCACATCTTCTTGAGGCCGAATTCCTCGACCCGGGCCTCGTCCGGGGTGATCGTGGCGCACTTCACGGCCACGCCGTACTGCTGGGTGGCGAGGGCGGAGTCGATCGTGATCTGGTCCTCGGTGGCGTCCCGGCTCTCGATCCCGAGGTCGAAGTACTTCAGGTCGACGTCGTGGTAGGGCAGGATCAGCTGCTCCTTGATGAAGTGCCAGATGATCCTCGTCATCTCGTCGCCGTCCATCTCGACGACCGGGTTCACGACCTTGATCTTCGCCATCTCGACCTGCTCCTCGGGGCTACTCGGCTCGGGCCCCGAGAGACTAGGGGCCGGAGCCTCAGGGTTCGTCCTCGTCCACGTAGCCGTCGCCGTCGCCCATGGGGGGGTCGGCGGTGAGGTGCATGGCTGCCTCCTCGGCCGCGGCCACCTCCTCGAGGTCCTGGGTGCTCCAGTCGCCGTAACCGTCGTCGAGCTCGGCTTCCAGGGCGATCTCCTGGTCCTCGTCGTCGGTGCCCTCCTCGTCGCCGGGGGCGACCAGCTGACCGACCAGGTCGGGATCACCCCGGCCGGCACGGTCGGGCTCCTCCCGGGCGGCCCGTCGCCTGGCGCTCTCACCGACCTGCTCCTCGGCCGCCGTCAGCCGCTCGTCGACGCCGAGGGGCCTCTCCGGCGGGTACTCGCCGTCGAGGACGTCCTCGTCGACCTGCTCGGCACCGTCCTCGTAGGCGTCGGTCATGGCTCGCTCCCGGAGTGGCTGGCGGATGGTGCCGGTCTACCCGGTCCCACGCCCTGGCCAATCGACGGGCACACACTCGACCGGCTCGAGGCTCGACTAGGTGCCGGCCCGGCGACGCCTCTAGCGTCGCGGGCCGACCACCGGAGGCCGCGACGGCCCCGTGACCGCTCGCCTCGACCAAGGAGCCCATCGGTGAAGGATCCCGTTCGCGTCGCCGTCACCGGCGCAGCCGGCCAGATCGGTTACAGCCTCCTCTTCCGCATCGCCAGCGGGGCGATGCTCGGGCCCGACCAGCCGATCCAGCTCCGGCTCCTCGAGATCACGCCGGCGCTCGGAGCCCTGGGCGGCGTGGTGATGGAGCTCGACGACGGGGCCTACCCCCTCCTCGAGAGCGTCGTCGCCACCGACAGCGCCGACGAGGCGTTCGACGGCGTGAACTTCGCTCTCTTGGTCGGCTCCCGTCCCCGGACGGCCGGGATGGAGCGGGCCGACCTCCTCGGGGCCAACGGGGCCATCTTCACCGTGCAGGGCAAGGCCCTCTCCGACCATGCCGCCGACGACGTGAAGATCCTCGTGGTCGGCAACCCGGCCAATACCAACTGCCTGATCGCCCAGCGGAACGCGCCGGGCATCGACCCGCGACGGTTCACGGCCATGACCCGGCTCGACCACAACCGGGCCAAGGCCCAGGTGGCCAGGAAGGCCGGTGTCCCCGTCGCCGACGTCACCAAGATGACGATCTGGGGCAACCACTCGGCCACGCAGTACCCCGACGTCTTCCACGCCGAGGTGGGTGGCAAGAACGCCGCCGCCACCATCGACGACCAGGCGTGGGTCGAGTCGGACTTCATCCCGACCGTGCAGCAGCGGGGGGCGGCGATCATCGCCGCCCGCGGCTCGTCGAGCGCGGCGTCGGCCGCCAGCGCTGCCATCGACCACGTGCGCGACTGGGCCCTCGGCTCGCCGGCCGGCGACTGGGTCTCGATGGCCGTCTACTCCGACGGCTCCTACGACGTGCCCGAGGGCCTCATCACCTCGTTCCCGATCACGACGTCGGGTGGCGACTGGTCCATCGTGCCGGGTCTCGACATCGACGCCTTCTCCCGCTCTCGCATCGACGCCTCCAACGCCGAGCTGGCCGAGGAGCGCGACGCCGTGAAGGAACTGGGCCTCATCTGATGCGCAGCTCCGCTTCGCTGCGCAGCTGTGCGTGCACGCAGCCGTACCCGTCGCTGTTGCGGCTCCGGCTGGCGCCTGCGCAGCGTCCCTAATGCGCTCTTGAACTACCGGCTCGGCTGGTCGGGAGGGCACGTCCTCGTCGCCGTCGGGCCGACCAGG
>DASXLH010000300.1:0-1804 GCA_036496335.1 Acidimicrobiales bacterium | reverse complement strand
GCCCTTCTTCAAGATCATCGTGGCGCCCGCGAAGGCGCCCCCGGCCCCGAGCGTGTTCCCGCTCGCGATCAAGGTGGGGAAGAACTCGCGCACCTCGAAGTGGCTGGAGTCGGCCGCCGTGGTGCCCTGGAGCTCCACCATCACCGCGCCATCCGCCCAGAGGGCGAAGCCGTCGACGGTCGGCACCGCGGAAACGGTGGCATCCCAGAAGGTGAACGTCGCGTTGTTGGCGATCGAGACTTCCTGCTGGGCCACGCCGCCGCCGGCGAGGTTCGACCAGAGGGCTGGGATGCCGCGATTGCCGAACGGCGCCAGGGGCACGGAGTCGACCGAGCCCTTGACGTCGACGGTTACGTAGACCGCGGCGCTCACAGGGGGCAGAACTCCAGGCGGAGAGAGCCGAACCAGTCGCCCGCGCCGGGAGCTAAGAGCTCGATCCGGTTGTTCGCGAGGACGACGATGAGGAGGGCAGAGTCCGATTTCAGGATAGCTACACCACTGTCGGGGTCGATCCGGGCAATCCCGTTGACCGAGACTGTTTCGGTGTCGGAAAAGAGCCGGCCGTGGACCGTGCAGGCGCGCTCATTAGCGCCGATCTCGACGGCCACGACGGGCGCCGCCCCCATGGTGGTGGCGCTGGCGGTGGTCAAGAACGTGGTTGCGTCGACGGGGGCAGCTGGGTAGGGCATCAGGTGTTCCTCGGGTGGTAGGTGGTGGGGGTGCCGGCCTTCTCGAGCTGGGCTGAGCCGCATAGAGCATCGCCGTCGCCCAGGACGTTCTCGATCGTGCAGCGAAGGAATCCACCCGCGCTGGCGATTCGAAGGACGTAGGCGCCACCTCCCCCAGCATCCTTGGCGTAGAGTGAGAAGGTGTAGGTGCCGGTGGAGAACGTGCCCGTCACGGAGTAACGGTTCCAGCCCACGAGCAGAAAGGGGATCACCGTCGTCACGTCGGCCCCGGTTCCCCCTGTCGTGGTGGTCTGGCCGGCGCGGTTGTTGAGATTCAGCGCCTGAAGCTCGTCAGCGAGCTGCCCGGTCTGTGGGATCGTCGCCAGGTCGACCGTGACCAGAAGCTGTACTTTGTCCCAGGCCGCATTGCTGAAATCGTCGGTCCACAGAAGGAGGTTGGGGTTGGCGGTTGGCGCGCTCGGGCCGAACGCGGCGGCACCTCCCGCTTGGCCCATCCCCGGGCCGGTGCCGAGCCCAAGCGTCATCAGTCGCCCACGCCCTGGAGGAAGACGATGCAGGTCTGGAGGGCGGTCGAGGTCGAGAGGCGCACGGCCTTGATGTCGATCGGGTAGAAGAGCCCGGCCACCACGGGGACCGTCAGGTAGCCGCTGTTCATGCCGGGCTGGACGTCGATCGTGCCGGTGACCGAGGGGATGAAGCCCAGGTTGTTGACGATGAAGGCGACGTCGGCCGCGACGGCCTGGGCGTAGTTCGCCGCGCGGGGGTCGACGCGACGGCTGGCGTTGGTCTGGGCCACCGGCCTAGACCCCGTGGTCCGTGAGCTGGAGGCCGCCGGCCGTCTGGGTCAGGGTCCCGAGCCGGAAGACCACCACCAGGGAGTAGTTCGCCGCCGCGGGCGTGGCCGCCGCCGCCGTGAACTTGATCTTGAGCTTCATGTTTCCGCAGAACTTGCCCATGGCCGAGTCCTGCATCCGGTCGGTGCCGGTCCCCGTCCTGCCCTTCGTCGAGGCCGAGACGATCGTGAACTTCGTGACGTCCGCCTGGTCGGTCACGATGATGTCGTACGTCGCGAGCGGCGTGCCGTTGGTGTCGAACTGGCCCGGCGTCCCCCGGAA
>DASXLH010000299.1:0-1576 GCA_036496335.1 Acidimicrobiales bacterium | reverse complement strand
GGGTGGCGCGCCGGAGTACGTCGAGCTCGAGGTGGGTGGCCAGTCGGTGGCCGGGATGATGCCCATGCCCGAGATGGTGCCGGCCGAGGTCCCCCCGTACTGGCTCGTCTACTTCAACGTCGACGACTGCGACGCGGCGGTGGCCAAGGCCGAAGGTCTCGGTGCCAGCCTCGTCGCCGGCCCGATGGAGGTCCAGGTCGGTCGATTCGCCGTCCTGTCCGACGACCAGGGCGCCATGTTCGCCGTCATCAAGATGGTCGAGGGCGCCCACTGACGGGCACCGTGCCGCGCCGCTTCGCGGTTGCTCAACCGGCTTGCTCGTCCTCCTCGGGGGCGGCTCGGCCGTAGGCGTTGGCCTGGGCCGGCGAGCGGCGCAGCGCCGCCCGCAGCCCGGCCAGCTCGAGGCGGGCGGCCTGCTCCGGGAAGGGCACGAGCGGTCCGGGTCCGGCCAGGGGCCGGACCGCCGCGGGCAGGCCCCACCACGCCGCCGCCGCCAGTGGGCGGTAGCCGACGGCGGTGAGCCCGCTCAGCGGGGGACGCTCGATGAAGTGCAGCGTCCGCTCCGTGATGTCGTCCCGGGTCAGCTCGGGAAGGTAGGCGTCGAGCTGGTCGGAAGCCTCGGCCGCGGTCCGGGCCGGGTCGGTCACGCCCAGGGCCGCGCCCACCTGGGCGGTCTCGGCGAAGTAGGCGTCGGCGTCGGCTCCCAGGTCGAGGTCGTCGTGGAAGTGCTCGAAGGCCCACCACATCGAGTGGGTGAGGGTGAGGTGGACCCAGCCCAGGAGGTGGGGGTCGTCGGCCCGGTAGGGACGACCGTCGGCGGCGACACCCACCACCCGGCGATGGATCGCCCGCACCATCTCCACCTCGGCGGCGGCCTGGGCGCTGGAGCCGAAGGTGGTGATGGTGATGAAGCGGTTGGTGTTCCACAGCCGGCTGAGCGGGTCGGTCCGGTAGCTGCTGTGCTGGTCGACGCCGGCCAGCACCAGTGGGTGCAGGGCCTGGAGCGCCAGGGCCCGGATGCCGCCGATCAGCGTGGCCAGCGAACCGTGCACCGCCCAGCTCGCCGAGCCGGGTCCCGACCAACCTGCGTCTCCTGGCTCGGCCAGCGCCGCCACCCATTCGGGGACGCCGGTGGCGCTGCCCGAGAGGGTGCCGCGCAAGCTGGCCGCCACCCGGTCGCCCACCGCCCGCAGCACCGCCGTCATTTGTCGCCTCCCATGCCACCCATGGAACCAGCCAAAACCCGCGCCACCACTCCGGGCTCGGCTGGATCATCCCGAACAGGCGATGGCGCCTCACCCAGTCGGCTCCTACCGTCAGTCGGCGAGGACGCACTGACCACCGGACGCGAGGAGGAGCCGATGCCCAGCACGGACCACTACGACGTCATCGTCATCGGCACGGGAGCCGGCGGCGGGACGCTTGCCCACACCGTCGCCGCGTCGGGCAAGCGGGTGCTGCTGCTCGAGCGGGGCGACTTCCTACCCCGGGAGATGGAGAACTGGAGTCCCGAGCCGGTCTTCGTCGACGGGCGCTACATCTCGCCCGACACCTGGTACGACTCCGACGGCTCTAC
>DASXLH010000298.1:0-8727 GCA_036496335.1 Acidimicrobiales bacterium | reverse complement strand
CTCACCGGTCGCCACGGCCTGTTCACCAGCTACGAGGCCTTCATCCACATCATCGACTCGATGTTCAACCAGCACGCCAAGTGGCTCAAGGTCAGCAACCACATCCCCTGGCGCCAGCCCATCGCCTCGCTCAACTACCTCCTGTCGAGCCACGTCTGGCGTCAGGACCACAACGGCTTCAGCCATCAGGACCCCGGCTTCATCGACCACGTGGTCAACAAGAAGGCCGAGGTCACACGCGTGTACCTGCCGCCGGACGCCAACACGCTGCTCTCGACGATCGATCACTGCCTGCGCAGCCGTCAGTACGTGAACGTGGTGGTCGCCGGCAAGCAACCGTCGCTCAACTACCTGTCGATCGAGGAGGCCGTCGAGCACTGCGCCCGCGGGCTGGGCATCTGGGACTGGGCCTCCAACGACGGGGGTGAGCCCGACGTCGTCCTCGGCTGCTGCGGCGACGTGCCCACCCTCGAGGTGCTGGCCGCCGCCGACCTGCTCCGCCGACACCAGCCGGAGCTGCGGGTCCGGGTCGTGAACGTGGTCGACCTGATGCGTCTCCAGGACCCGACCGAGCATCCCCACGGGCTCCCCGAAGGCGAGTTCGACGCCCTCTTCCCACCCGGCTGCCCGGTGGTCTTCGCCTATCACGGCTATCCCTGGCTGATCCACCGCCTCACCTACCGGCGGGCCAACCACGCCGACCTCCACGTGCGCGGCTACAAGGAGGAAGGCACGACGACCACCCCGTTCGACATGGTGATGCTGAACGACATGGACCGCTATCACCTGGTGATGGACGTGATCGACCGGGTACCCGGTCTCGGCGCCCGGGCCGCGCTGCTCCGCCAGGAGATGGTCGACACCCGGCTCCAGGCCCGGGCCCACACCCGCGAGCAGGGTGAGGACCGGCTCGAGATCCGCGACTGGGTCTGGCCCGGCTAGCGGCCGTTGAGGATCCTGGCCGTCAACGCCGGTTCTTCGAGCCTGAAGGTGCGCGTCCTCGACGAGGAGGACGCCGTCCTGGCCGCCACCGATGCACCGGCGACGGACGCCCCGGGTCTGCTGGCGGCGTTGAGCCGGTTCATCGCCGATTGCGGGCCCGTCGATGCCGTCGGGCACCGCGTCGTGCACGGCGGCGTCCACCTCCGGGCGCCGACGGTGGTCGACGCCGACGTTCGGGAGCGCCTCGCCGTCCTGGTCCCGCTGGCGCCCCTGCACCAGCCGGCCGCTCTGGCCGGCCTCGACGCGGCTCGCCAGCTCCTCCCGGGCGTGCCCAACGTGGCCTGCTTCGACACCGCCTTCCACGCCACGATCCCCGAGACGGCGGCCACCTACCCATTGCCCCTCGAGTGGCGTGAGGCCTACGGGCTGCGCCGCTTCGGCTTCCACGGCCTCTCGCACGCCTACGCCTCCGGTCGCGCCGCCGAGCTGCTCGGCTTCGTTCCGGGACGTCTCGTCACGTGCCACCTGGGTGCCGGCTCCAGCATCACCGCCGTGGTCGAGGGCAGGAGCGTGGACACCACCATGGGGTTCACGCCGAACGAAGGCGTGCCCATGGCGACCCGGTCCGGGTCGGTCGACGTCGGGATGCTGGGTTGGCTCCTCGAGCGGGGACTCACCCCGGCGCAACTGGCCGAGGGATTGGGGCGGACCGGTGGACTCCTCGGGCTGGCCGGCACCGGCGACATGCGGGAGATCGAGTCCGCCGCCATGGCCGGCGACCCCCGGGCGGCGCTCGGCCTGGACGTGTGGGCGCACCGGGTGACGCAGGCGGTGGCGGCCATGGCCTCGTCCGCCGGCGGCATCGACGCCATCACGTTCACCGGCGGCATCGGCGAGCACTCGTCGTCACTGCGGCTCCGTCTCGGCCGGCTCCTCGGTTGGCTCGGTCTCGAGCTCGATCCGACGGCCAACGCCCGGTCGGGGGACGATCACCTGATCTCGACGCCTCGCAGCGCGGTGGCCGCACTGGTGGTCGCCGCCCGGGAGGACGTGCAGATCGCCCGGGAGGTCCGGGCCGTGCTAGCGCGCTGACCGAGCGTCGTTCCGACACAGAACGAACGGGGCATCTCCTCGGAGGGCGCGGCCAGGTTTCGCAGCCGGCAGTTTCGGGAACCGCTCTGCCATCCGCCCCTCCTAAGACGCAGGACGGTGGCGCACGCCTCCCCGGCGCTCGTGCGCGACGGGCCAGGTGCAGGGCGACACCCCACGGGAGCAGGCTCATGAGCGTCTCGTTCCGGCGGACGGCGTTGGCGGGAACGGCCGTGCTGGCCCTTCTCGGGGCGGCGTGCGGCAGCAGCTCGTCTGACAACGGCAGCGCCTCGAACACCACGGGAACTTCCAACGGGGCGGTATCGGCCACCTCGTTCACCTCCGACTTCGCGGCGATGGGTCAACTCAAGGACGTGGCGGCCAAGGGCAAGGGCCTCATCGGGGTCCTCCTGCCCGACACCACGACCTCAGCTCGCTACGAGTCGTACGACCGGCCATATCTCGAGCAGGCCTTCAAGGCTGCCGGCCTCACCTCGTCGGACTTGAAGATCGACAACGCCCACGGCAGCGCGTCGACCATGCAGACGCAGGCCGAGGCCGACATCACCCAGGGTGCCTCGGTCCTGCTCGTGGACGCCCTCGACTCGGGCAGCGGCGCGGCGATCGAGTCGTCGGCCAACGCGAAGGGCGTCAAGGTCATCGACTACGACCGGCTGGTGAAGGGGGGCGCCCCCGACCGCGTGTACGTGAGCTTCGACAACGTGAAGGTCGGCAATCTCATCGGCCAGGGCGAAGTCGACTGCGTCACGGCCTGGAAGGTGCAGAAGCCCAACATCCTCGTGATGGACGGAGACCCGAGCGACAACAACGCCAAGCTCTTCGCCCAGGGATACAACGCCGTGCTCAAGCCCAAGTTCGACGCGGGCACCTACGTGAAGGTGGGCGAGCCGGCCGGCACCTGGACGCCGTCCGTCGCGGCCACCACCTTCGACCAGCAGTACACGGCGCACCCGAACATCAACGCCGCGGTGACCCCCAACGATGACAACGCCAATGCCGTCATCGCCGACCTCCAGAGGCTCAACGTCCCCGCCAAGACCTTCCCGACGACCGGGCAGGACGCCTCGAACGTGGGGCTGCAGAACATCCTCAAGGGCTACCAGTGCGGCACCGTCTACAAGCCCATCTACCTGGAGGCGCAGGGCGCGGCCGCCGTCGCCCTCTATCTCCGCGCCGGGATGACGGCGCCGAAGGCGCTCTTGAACGGGACCACCACGGACGACTCGACGTCGACCAAGGTGCCCTCGGTCCTGCTGACGCCGGTGTGGGTGACGACGGCCAACATGGCGTCGACCGTGATCAAGGACGCGGCGGCCAAGGCGTCGGACCTGTGCGCCGGCTCGCTGGCCTCGGCCTGCACCGCCGCGGGGATCAGCTGACGCCGATGACGTTGCCTGTGCCGCAGACTCGGGAAGGCCCGCTCCTCGAGCTGCGGCACGTGGAGAAGCACTTCGGGGCGGTCCAGGCGCTCACCGGCATCGACCTCGATGTGCCGGCCGGCAAGGTCACGGCCCTGGTGGGCGACAACGGGGCCGGCAAGTCGGTGCTCATCAAGTGCATCGCCGGCATCCACCAGCCGGACGGAGGCGAGATCGTCTGGGAGGGCCGGCCGGTGCACCTTCGCAGCCCTCGTGACTCCTCGGCCCTGGGCATCGAGACCGTCCACCAGGACCTCGCGCTCTGCGACAACCTCGACATCGTCCAGAACATGTTCCTCGGACGGGAGAAGCTCCATCGGATCGCCCTCGACGAGGAGGCGATGGAACGGGCCGCCACCGAGACGTTGTCCAGCCTGGCCGTCACCACCGTCCGGTCGATCCGACAACCGGTGGCGTCGCTCTCCGGGGGCCAGCGGCAATCCGTCGCCATCGCCAAGACCGTGCTGTGGAACTCGAAGCTCGTGATCATGGACGAGCCGACGGCCGCCCTCGGTGTCGCCCAGACCACGATGGTCCTCGAGCTGGTACGCACCCTCGCCGGGCGTGGACTGGCGGTGCTGCTCGTGTCCCACAACATGAACGACGTCTTCGGGGTGGCGGATCGCGTGGCGGTGCTCTACCTGGGCCGGCTCGCCGCCGTGCGCCCGGCCGGGGAGCTCGATCGCCAGAGCGTGGTCGACCTCATGACCACCGGCGAATCGAGCCGGATGACCGAGGCTTCGGGGCCGGCATGACCGACGTCAAGCCGGAGGTGGAGGAGGCACCCAGCCAGGCGGCGTTGGCGCTGGCGCCGGAGGTGATGGCCACCTCGCTCAACGAGTACATGCGGGGGACCTACCTGCGAATTCGGGGCGGCGACAGCGGGGTCCTCCCGGTCGTGGCCGGACTGATCCTGATCTCGGCGCTGTTCCAGGCGTTGAACCCGCACTTTCTGACGGCCAGCAACCTGGTCAACCTCCTGATCCAGGGCGCCGCCTACATGCTCCTCGCCATGGGCGAGGTGTTTCCGCTGCTCGGGGAGATCGACCTGTCGATCGGCTTCGTCGGCGGCATCGGCGGGATCATCGTCGCCGAGCTGGTGAAGAGTCAGTACGGCTGGCCGTGGTGGGCCGCGATCCTGGCCGCCCTCCTCGTGTGCGCCGCCATCGGCCTGCTCCAGGGCACGATCATCACGCGCCTCGGGCTGCCGTCCTTCGTCGTCACCCTCGCCGGGCTCCTCGGATGGCAGGGCGTGATGCTGCTCATGCTCGGCAACGGCGGCTCGCTCCCCATCAACGACAACGTCGTCAACGACCTCGCCAGCGGGAACCTCACCCCAGCGGCCAGCTGGGTGGTGATGATCCTCATCGTGGCCGTCTTCTCGGCCCGGACGTGGCGCCGTGAGTCGCGGCGTCGGTCCAGCGGGCTGGTGGCGCCGCCGGCAAGTGTGACCCTCATCAAGATCGGTGGCGCCGCCTTGGCGGGGATCGTGGTGGTGCTGATCTGCAACACCGACCGGGGTCGGGTGGTGCCGATCAAGGGCGTGCCGTGGGTAGTGCTCATCGTCCTCGGTGTCCTCGCCATGTGGACCGCCTTGCTGGGACGGACCAAGTTCGGGCGCTATCTCTACGCCATCGGCGGCAACGCTGAAGCGGCCCGCCGGGCCGGTGTGAACCTGACCACCATCCGGACGGTGGCGTTCTCGCTGTCCTCGATGACCGCCGGGATCGCCGGGGTCGTCTACGCGTCCCGGCTGCGGTCCGTCTCGACTGCCCTCGACGGTGGCACGTTGGTGCTCTACGCCGCGGTCATCGGTGGTACCAGCCTCTTCGGCGGCCGAGGCAAGGCCATCCATGCGGTGCTCGGCGGTCTGGTCATCGCCGCCATCGACAACGGGATGGGTCTGCAGGGCTACAGCGCGGCGGCCAAGTACGTGGTCACCGCTCTCGTCCTCCTGGCCTCGGTGACGATCGACGCCGTGGCGCGCCGCGGCCGCCTGGCGCGCTGACCGAGCGTCTGTACCGACGCAGAACGACGGGGGTCACCCAGAGTCAGTCGTCGGTGGCCGTCCGGCCCCGGCGCCGCAGGGCCTCGCCGGCCCCGAGCAGAGCGACCCCGACGGCGACGAGCGTCGACAGGTCGGTCCCCGTCATCGGGAGGGTGCCCGATCCGTCGGCCGGATCACCGGAGGGATCGGTCAGCACGACCGCCACGGGGGCGACGACGGCGGCATCGGTCTCGACGGCTTCGGGAGCGTCCGCACTCGATGCGGCGGCCGGCGCCACGCCGAGCGTGGGGCAGGGGATCTGGAGCCCGTCGAGCTGGCAGACCAGCACCACGCTGCGGTTGCCGATGGCGACGGCGTCGCCGGTTCGGATGAGCACCGCCCCCAGGGCCTGCAGCGTGGTGGCGTCGACGGCGGACTCGCCGGCGGGGTCGGCCTCGCTGATCCCGACGGGCGTGCCCCTTGCGGTGCTGACGCCGGCGGCGTTGTGGCCGCTGTCGGCGGCCGCGATCCCGATGTCCAGCACGACGCTCACCTGCCGGAGGCGGATCCCCGACGTCGCGGTGGAAGGGGCGGCCTGACCGTCGACGCCGACGGCGGTCATCGTGGCGGTGAGGTCACCACGGACCTGTAGCAGGAGGCTTCCGAGGTCGGCCGTCGCCTGGAGCGAGGCGTCGCCCTGGGTGAGGCCGGCCGACCCGGCCAGCCCGAGGAGCTGCTCGATGCCGACCCGCAGGCTGTCGATCATGGACTGAAGGGCGGGATCGAGGGCGACGGCACCCGGGTTGACGCCCGTGTTGGCGACGCCGCTGCCGATGTTGGCGATGTAGACGTCCTGGCGAGCCGATGCCGTGCCGCCACCCGAGAGGGTGGCGACGACCTGCTGGGCCACGCCCGTCTGGCTGTCGTTCCCGACCGCCGACGCGGGCCCCGTGGTGGCGATGACCCCGGCCGAGGTGGACGGCACGGAGCCGGGCAGTGCGGCGGAGCCGAAGCTCGGCAGCAGCGCCTCCAGGATCGCCTGGATGAGCGAGGCCTGCTCGGCCGTCAGGCCGGAGCTGCCGTTCACGCCGGAGTTGGCGACGGCGAAGCCGATGTTGACGATCACGATCCGTTGCTGGATGGCGACGCTGCCCGGACCGCTGATCGTCACCACGACCGTCTGCAACGTGGTGGTGGTCGACCGGTTGCCGATGGCCTGGGCCGAACCGGACACGACTTCTCCCCCGGCTCCGACCGGCGTACCGCCGAGCGGGGCTGCGGTGTTCCCGCCGGAGTTGGCGACGGCGTCCCCGGAGGTCGTCACGATCGCCAGCTGGTAGGTCTGCTTCCCGTCGTCGAGGGACGTGCCCTGGAGCACGAGGGTGATCGAGCTGTTGCCGACGGCGTTCGCCCCGCCGGTGGCGACCGGGCCGACCGCGACGCTGTCACCGTCGACGCCGTTGGCTCCTGAGTTGGCGACGCCGATGCCGATGTTGACGACGATCGACACCTGGTCGACGATCACCAGGGCCGAGGGGTCGCTCTCGGTGATCTGCGCCTGCTGGCCGATCGAGGTCTGGGCCTCGGAGCCGACCGCGGCGCTGCTCCCGGTCTGCGCGGTGGCGACGCCGCGGCCGGCGGTCCCGGTGGCAGTCGATCCGCCGGGCGGTTCGAGGACGCCGTTTCCCCCCGTGTTGGCGACGGCCGTGCCGGTGACGTCGACCTCGGCTTCCTGGGTCAGCTGGTCGGCGGTGCCGGTGCTGGGGTCGGTACCGGCCGTCGTGGGGTCGCTGTCCTCGGCCGCGGAGGCCGTGTCGTCCCCGGCCGGACCGGCGCTGACCGTGGTCGGCGCGGCGGCGTCGTCAGCGGGAGGGGTGTCGTCGCTGGGCGCGGCGCTGTCGCCGGCGGGAGCGGCGTCGTCGCTCGCCGGACTGACATCTGATGTCGGTGGGGCGCCGGCCGGGACGGGGTCGGACGCGGCGTCGTCCGCGACGGGATCGCCGTCGCGGTTCACCGTGGCCTGATGGTTGTCGTCTGTCTGTTGCGCGGGCGCCGGAGCTGCCGTCGAGGGGTCGGCCTCCTGCGCGCTCGCCGGCCTCGCCATGAAGATCAGGAGTGCCACCGCTGCGGCCACCATCCAGAGTGCGAGCTTCGACGACACCGGACTCCCCTCGCTCCGTCATCCCTCCGACCTCCGGCCATGGGACGCCGGAGCAAGCGGGGTGGAGGGCGCCTCGACGCCTCCCACCCCGCTGGGTCCGCTAGCTCGAAGCGGCAGTGACGTTCACCGTCCCGCCGCCGGTCTGCGTGATGCCCACGGTGCTGCTGTTGCTCGCCGTGGCGGCGCCGGTCGTGACCGAGGCCGTCGAGCTCGACGTGTTCGCACCGCTGGCCGTGTTGGTCGCGTCACCGGTGCTGAGCGGAGCCGTCGAGGCATCCTGGTGGGCCAGGTTGGCCTGGATGGTGCCGGAAGCGGCCACGTTGTAGCCGCTGTTGGCCTCTGACGCGTTGCTCACGCCGACGAAGGCGTGCTGACCCGTCAGACCGAGGCCACCGGCGATGGCACTGGCCGGAGCCGTCGACGCCGCCGAGACGGTGACGTTGTTCGTGGCCGACTGGGAGCCGGTCACCGACGACGAGTTGGTGGCCGACGCCGCACCGGCGGTGATCATCGCCGCCGAGGTGGCACCGTTGGTGCCGGTGGCTCCGTTGGTGGCGTCACCGGGCCCGTGCGACTCGGCGGACTGGCCCGCCCAGTTGAGCTGGCCCACGCCGCTCAAGGAGGCGTTGAAGCCGCTGTTGGACGCGCTCTCCTGCTCGACCAGGGCGGCGAAGCTCTGGCCCGATGCGCTGGCGCCGCCGGCGGCGGCACCCGTCGCGGCAAACGCGTACGCCGGAGCGCCCACGATGCCCAAGATCCCGATCGCCGCCGCGGCGGTTCGCTTCCGATTAACGATGCTCATCGGCATCTCCTCCGTGTGCTCAGGGCGGCGGCGATGCCGCCTCTCGTAACCAAGCAGGACGACCCCGGCTCCGGAAGGCCACGGCCCGGTGCAGGTTCGATGCAACTGGGGGACAGGTTGTGCGCGACTTCACACGCTTTGGGCGCTGGTGGGCGTTTTGCGGGTGTTGTGTTCCGGCCGGAGAGTGACCGGGTAGCTACGAAACGCCTTCAGGTTTCGAGGGATTCAGGGGACCAGCACCAACGAGAAACGGTGAGGCGGCGGCTCGTGAACGGCGGACTCGAGAACATCGCGCGTGTCGGACCCG
>DASXLH010000297.1:0-15249 GCA_036496335.1 Acidimicrobiales bacterium | reverse complement strand
CTCGAGGTCGTGGACGAAGGCAGCGATCTTGCGTGACCTGGTCTCCGGCTTCTTGACGGAGCCGATCCGGTAGAGGATGGCGTAGCGGTTGGTCCGGTCGAGCTGCTCGAAGTAAGCAGCCGCGGCCGGCGAGGCGTCGAGCGCCGCTTGGAGGTCGTCGGGCACCGTGGAGGTGGCCTGGCCGGCGTACGCCGCCGCCCATCGGCCGTCGGCCTTGGCCGCCTCGACCTCACGCTCGCCGGCGGGTTGCATCAGTCCCGCCTCGACGAGGCGCGCCACCCGCTCGGTGTTGATCTTCGACCACCCGCTGCGACGGCGGCGGGGCGTCAGCCGCTGGAGGAAGTAGACGTCGTCGTGCTTGCCCTTCTGGCCGTCGATCCAGCCGAAGCAGAGCGCCTCGTCGACCGCCTCGCTGTAGCTGACCGTCTCGACCCCGCTGCCCTTCTTGGCGATCATCAGCCAGATCCCGGGCGAGCTCTCGTAGTTGGCCTCGAGCCATGCCCGCAGTGCCTGGGGCGACTCGAACGGCATCTTCTCGAGCTCGGCGGCTGGCTGCTTGGCCGGCGCCGTCGCCCTCTTCGCCGTGGTTCCCACCGCACCCATGATGACCGACGCCGTCCCAGCGGGGGCCAGGGGCGATCAGGGATGGAGGGCGGCGATGAACGAGGCCTGGTCGTCCGTCTCGACGGCCTGCTCGCAGTAGTTGGCGCGCACCCACTCGACCGCCTCGCTCGGGGACCGGCCGCTGAGCACCGCCAACCAGGCCAGCGCCGTCCCGGTCCGGCCGTGCCCACCCAGGCAGCCGATCTCCACCCGCTGCCCGGTACGGGCCCGGTCGAGGAGGGCGGTGAGGGCTGCAGCCGCGGCGGATGGGTCGGGCGGGACCGAGAAGTCGGGCCAGTCGACGTGGTCGTGGGGCCACGGCGGCGCCCAGCGGGCGTCGAGGTAGAGGCCGAAGTCGGGGGCCTCCTCCCGGTTGTAGGGGTCGGCCCCCCAGGAGACGGCGATCACGGTCAGGCCCTCGCCGAAGGTGACCGGGTCGCGGTGGCGGTGGCGGGGCGGGAAGCCCAGAGCGGTGGCGACGCGCTCGGCATCTGCACCTCCGAGGGCTGCCTCCGCGCCCGTGCGGAACCGCGCCGCCGGGGCGCCGATCTGGTCGAGAAGATCCAGCTCCGCCTGGAGCGCGGCCGGATCGGCCGCCGCCAGGCCCTCCGGATCGGGCCAGCCACCCAGCCAGCCGGGCCGGTCCGGGATCGGCCGGGAGATCGGTCTCCCCGCATAGAGGTCGGCGGCCATCGAGACGCAGCCCCGGCAGATGGCCAGACCGCCGATGACGAGGATCGGGCCGCCTGTGGCCGGCGTGCCGCAGCAGCCGCAGACCACGTACTCCGACAGGTGCGGGCTCCCGGCCTCGGGCGGGGTCGCATCCGAACCGGTCGCTCCCCCGTCCTCCTCGCTCACGACCGCGATGCTGCCATGTCGATGGCCGACGCCGCCGAGGGCGCGCCTAGAGCGAAGGTGCGATGGCGACACTCGGCACCGCCTTGCCGGCGTCGCGACGGGCCGAGCCGAGGTCGACGGCGTCACCGAAGTTGAAGACGTTCCCGTCGGCGGTGGCGACCCAATAGCCGCGCCCTGTCGTGGTCGGCGCCAGCCCGACCGGTGCGGCCGGGGAGCAGAAGCCGATCGTGTCGACACCGCCCACCCATGCGGCGTCGCCGAAGGTGTGGACCTTCCCGTCGACCCCGAGCAGCCAATACCCGGCACCGCTGGGCGTGGGGGTCAGGTGGGCGAACGAGGTGCCGGCGGCCGCCATCGACCCGAGGAACGGGGCGTCGCCGAAGCTGAACACCCCACCGTCGGCCGCCACCAGCCAGTAACCGCGACCCGACCCGGTGGGGGCCATGCCGATGATCGGGCGATTGAGGCGCATGCCGCCGGTCGAGCCGAGGAATCGCGCGTCGCCGAAGCTGAACACACCACCGTCGGCGGCGACCAGCCAGTAGCCGAGCCCGGAGGCGGTGGGGGCCATGCCCACCACCGGCTGGTTGAGGCGCATGCCACCCGTTGAGCCGAAGAACCGGGCGTCGCCGAAGCTGAACACCCCACCATCCCTCGCCAGCTCCCAGTAGCCGCCGGCGTCGGGCGTGGGCGTGAGTGCCAGCACCGGGGCGACGAGGGCCATGCCGGCCGTCGACCCGTGCAGGACGGCATCGCCGTAGCCCCGGACCCCGCCGTCGGCGGCCAGCGACCAGTACCCGGGCGAGGCCGCCGGGCTCGGCGTGCGGGCCGGGGTGGTGTCGAAGCCGCACCGGTCGAAAGCCTGCTTTCCCTGGGACAGCAGGAGGCTCCAGTAGGGGTTCACCTTCGTACCGTCCGGCTCGGCCATCTCGAAGTGGAGGTGCGGCACCGTGGTCTCGGCGTCGCCGCTGTCGCCCATGTACGCGATGGGCTGGCCCGCCTTCACCTTCACGCCCACTGCGATCCCCGGATAGAAGATCCACTGGGGTGGGTTGGCCCCGTCGTCCGTGCCGGGCGTGTCGTTGTTGATGTGGATGTAGGTGTAGGTCCAGCCCTCGGCGTCGCGCAGCGTGAGCATGTTGCTGCCATCGGTGCGGGTCCAGGTGATCGTGCCGTCGGTGGCGGCCACCTCGGGCTCGAGCTTCGTGCCGATGAGGTCGTTGCCCTCGTGCAGGTGCCCGCTGCGGGGGGCCTGCCAGTCGTTGACGTAATGGATCGGCCCGTCGACCGGCGTCACGATCCGCCGGAACACCACCTGGTTGGAGTCGACGGCCGAGGCGACACCGGACCCGACGGGGAGCGACAGGCCGGCCAGCAGCGCCGCCACGAAGCCGACCACGAGACGGCGCATCCTGGCCTCATCGACCTCGGGGACAGCGGGCTTGAGCGGCTCGCCGCCCGGTGTCCTCCTAGACGAGGGCGGGTTCCTCGACGACCTCGTCCCCGGGGTGGTGGCCCTTGCCGAACATCACCGAGTCGAGGATCAGGTACTTGATGACCCACAGGCTGCCGAAGGCGACGAGGTTGGCGGCGTTGATGACCAGCGGGGAGTCCGACCAGAGCGAGGCGTAGTGCACCAGCAGGGTGGAGAACGCCAGCCCGATGAACGCCATGATCCAGAAGGGCACCACCTCACGCATGAACTGGTGGTTGCCGCGCCGGCCCCAAACCCAGATCCGGTTGAGGAGGTAGGAAGGGATCGACCCGATGGCGACCGCCACCACGTTGGCCGGCACCGGGTCCATGTTGAGCACGACCGAGCAGAAGAGCAGCACCGTCTGGCCGACCGCGACGGCGATGACCGACACCAGCGTGTAGCGAACCTGCCGACGGGCGTACTGCTCCCGCGCGAACTCGAGAAGGGAGCGTCTCGGCACGGGGGAGCATGCTAGGTGGGAAGGGCGCCACCAGGCCGTACACCGCCGGATCGGGCCTGGTGGACACCGGTTCAGGGGAGGTACCAGGAGGCCGGTGCCGCGGCTGCAGGTCCACGGCCCCCTGATCCGCCTTACCTTGGCGACCGCATGCGGAAGCGAGCCGGCCGCCCACCGGCGGTGACCAGAAGCTGGTACCGGGTCGGACCCGGGCTGGTCGCCGCGCTCGCCGGGCTCGTCCTGGTGGCGGCCTGCGGGAGCGGCGGCGGATCGTCCCCCGGCGCGACCCCCGCGACCACCACGTCGTCGACCGCACCGATCGGGACCACGACCACCACCCCGGCCGTGCCCGACCTGGCGGCCGTCCGCTTCCGGCTCACGAAGATCGCCGACCTCGAACAGCCGGTGGCGCTGGCCGCCCGACCGGGCCACCCTGAGCTCTACGTGGCCGAGAAGACCGGGCGGGTCCGGGTGCTCGACGGCAACGCCGCGCCGCTCGTCGACATCCACACTGAGGTGAGCACGGGCAACGAGCAGGGCCTCCTCGGTCTCGCCTTCTCACCCGACGGGGCCTACCTCTACCTCAGCTACACCGACACGAAGGGCGACACCCGCCTCGACGAATGGGCCGTCGGGGCAGGGGCCCGTGACCTGGTGGCGGGCTCGCGCCGGAACGTCCTGGCCGTCGACCAGCCGGCCCCCAACCACAACGGCGGGACGATCCTGTTCGGCCCCGACGGACATCTCTGGTTCGGTCTGGGGGACGGCGGCGGGGAGGGCGATCCCTTCGGCAACGGTCAGAACACGGGCTCGCTCCTCGGGACGATGCTGCGGATCGACCCTCGCCCGGCGGGCTCAGCGGCCTACTCGAGCCCGGCGGACAACCCCTACGCGGCCGGTGGCGGGCGGCCCGAGATCGCGGTCATCGGGGTGCGCAACCCGTGGAAGTTCTCCTTCGACCGGGCCACCGGCGATCTCTGGATCGGCGACGTCGGCCAGGACCGCTACGAGGAGATCGACCGGCTTCCGGCCGGTCACCTCCTCGGCGCCAACCTCGGCTGGCCCTTCATGGAGGCGACCCACCCGTACAAGGGCACTGCCCCGGCCGGGCTCGTCGGCCCGGTCCAGGAGTACAGCCACCAGGTCGGCCAGGCGGTCGTGGGGGGCTACGTGTACCGCGGATCGGCCAACCCGTCGATGGTGGGCGCCTACCTGTTCGCCGACACCTACAAGGGGAACATCCAGTTGCTCACGGTGAGCCAGGCGGGGAGGTCCAGCCGTGACAGCGGCGTCGCCGTCCCGGGAGGGATGCCGGTGAGCTTCGGCCAGGACGACGCCGGCGAGCTGTACGTCCTGAGCCTCAGCGGCGGGGTGTTCCGGCTCGATCCGGCCTGATCCGGCCGACGAGCACCGGTCCGCGCAGGCCGTCCTCGACGGCGGTCAGGCCCCTCGCTGGACCTCGACCTCGGCCGTCGCCTGGGCGGGATAGGCGTGCCAGCGCTGGGGCGTGTCCTCGATCATGCAGACCATCTCGTCGCGACCCAGGAACTTCTGGTCGACCCGACCCACCTCGAACTCGAACCCCCGGTGTCGCACCCGGTCACCGGCCTTGACCTCGCTCACCGCCACCGTCTGCCACTCGTCGCTCATGCCCGCATCCTGCCAGGCAGCACTCCCGGACCGACCGCATCCGGCCTGGACAGCACGCCCGGGGGAAACCGCCGGTCCCCTTCCGGCCCGGGCCCGCCATGCTGGACGGCTGTCATGTCCACCCAGCCGACCACCGACGGTGCCGACCCGCCCCTCCCCAGCGCCGAGAGCCTCCGGCTCGAGCGCCGACAGGCCTTGGTGCCCCGCGTCCGGTATCCGGCCGAGCTGCCCATCACCGAGCGGGTGCCCGAGGTCCTGGAGACGCTGCGCGACCACCAGGTCGTGGTGGTGGCCGGGGAGACCGGCTCGGGCAAGAGCACGCAGCTCCCCAAGATCTGCCTCGAGCTGGGGAGGGGCATCCTCGGGATGATCGGGCACACCCAGCCCCGGCGGCTGGCGGCCCGCACCGTGGCCGAGCGCATCGCCGAGGAGCTCGGCACCACCATCGGCGCCGCCGTGGGCTACACGGTGCGCTTCAACGACCACGTCGGCGACGACACGCTCGTCAAGGTCATGACCGACGGGATCCTGTTGGCCGAGATCCGCCGTGATCCGGATCTGGCCGACTACGACACGATCATCGTCGACGAGGCCCACGAGCGGAGCCTCAACATCGACTTCATCCTCGGCTACCTGCGCCGGCTGCTGCCCCGCCGCCCGGACCTCAAGGTGATCGTCACCTCGGCCACGATCGACACGGCCCGCTTCTCTGCTCACTTCGGGAATGCGCCGGTCATCGAGGTGTCGGGCCGCGCCTACCCGGTCGAGGTGCGCTACCGACCGGTGGTCGACGACGAGTCGGACCGGGGCCGGGACCAGACCCAGGCCATCGGTGACGCCGTGCGGGAGCTCCAGGCCGAAGGCCCGGGTGACGTGCTCGTCTTCCTGTCCGGCGAACGCGAGATCCGCGACACCGCCGAGGCGTTGAGCGGGCTCGAGCTCCGCCACACCGAGATCGTCCCGCTCTTCGCCCGGCTCTCGATCGCCGAGCAGCACCGGGTGTTCCGACCCCACACCGGGCGGCGGGTGGTCCTGGCCACCAACGTGGCCGAGACCTCGCTGACCGTGCCCGGCATCCGCTACGTGGTCGACGCCGGCACCGCCCGCATCTCCCGCTTCAACCGGCGCACGAAGGTCCAGCGCCTCCCCATCGAGGGCATCTCCCAGGCGTCGGCGGCCCAGCGGGCCGGACGCTGCGGCCGGCTCGGGCCGGGGGTCTGCATCCGTCTCTACGCCGAGGACGACCTCCTGGGACGACCGGCCTTCACCGACCCCGAGATCGTCCGCACCAACCTGGCCTCGGTCATCCTGCAGATGGCGTCGATCGGCCTGGGTGACCCGGCCGGGTTCCCCTTCGTCGATCCACCCGACCGCCGTGCCATCGGCGACGGGGTGGCGCTCCTCCAGGAGCTCGGGGCCCTCGACGACGACGGGCGCCTCACACCCTCCGGTCGGAGGATGGCGCAGCTCCCGGTCGATCCCCGGCTGGCCCGGATGATCCTCGAGGCCGGCGAGCTCGATTGCGCCCGGGAGGTGCTGGTGCTGGCGGCCGCCCTCTCCATCCAGGACCCGCGCGAGCGTCCCCTCGACCGCCGGGCCGAGGCCGACCAGCTCCACGCCCGCTTCCGCGACCCGTCGTCCGACTTCGCCGCCTTCCTCAACCTCTGGGACCACCTGCAGGACCTGCAGTCGACGCTCGGCTCGAACCAGTTCCGGCGACGGTGCAAGGCCGAGCTGCTCAACCACCTCCGGGTCCGCGAGTGGCAGGACGTGCACGGCCAGCTCCGCCTGGTCGCCCGCCAGCTCGGCATCCGGGCCAACCGCCAACCCGCCGATCGGGACCTGGTGCACCGCGCCCTCCTGGCCGGCCTGCTGTCCCACGTCGGCCTGCGGGACGGCGAGGGTCGGGAGTTCCGGGGAGCCCGGGGATCGCGCTTCGTGCTGTCCAACGGCTCGGCCCTCGCCAAGCACCCGCCCCGGTGGGTGGTGGCCGGGGAGCTGGTCGAGACCAACCGGCTGTGGGCCCACGTCGCCGCCGGGGTCCGTCCGGAGTGGATCGAGCGGGCCGCCGGCCACCTGGTGGTGCGCTCGTACGGCGACCCGTACTGGGATCCCGGCCGGGGGCGGGCCAGCGGAGTGGAACGGGTCACCCTCTTCGGGCTTCCCTTGGTGTCCGGACGGACCGTCGACTGGGCCCGGGTCGACCCGGCCGGCGCCCGCGACCTGTTCATCACCCACGCCCTGGTCGGCCACGACTGGGCGTCGCACCAGGGGTTCCTGGCCCGGAACCGGGCCGCGATCGAGCAGGTGGAGGCACTGGAGGCCCGCGTCCGGCGCCACGGGCTGCTCGTCGACGACGACGTGCGCTTCGCCTTCTTCGACGCCCGCATCCCCCACCACGTCGTCTCCACCCGGCACTTCGAGCGCTGGTGGCGAACGGTGCGCGACCGGGATCCGTACCTCCTCGACCTGACCGTGCCCGACCTGGTCGACCCGGACGCCGGGCCGATCGACGTCGACGCCTACCCCGAGCGCTGGGCGGTCGATGGCCGGCACCTGGCCCTGCGCTACGAGCTCGACCCGGGCTCACCCACCGACGGCGTGACCGTCGAGGTCCCGCTCGCCACCCTGCCGCGCCTCGATGGCGCCAGCTTCGACTGGCACATCCCCGGCCACCGCCTCGAGCTCGTCACGTCCCTGATCCGGACGCTGCCCAAGACCCTCCGACGGAACCTCTCCCCGGCCGCCGACCACGCCCGGGCCTTCCTCCGCGACGCCAGCCCCGACGACGGGCCGCTGCTCGACGTCCTCGCCGCCCGCCTGGCGCCGGTCGCCGGGCAGCCAATCGGGCGGGACGACTGGCACCCCGAGCACCTCCCGCCCTACCTGTCGGTCTCGTTCCGGGTGCTCGACGGCCGCGGCCGGACGGTGGGCGAGGGCCGCGACCTCGACCGCCTCCGGTTGCGCCTCCGGCCCCTCCTCCGATCCGGGATCGCGGCCGCGGCCGCCGAGGCCGGCCTGCTGCGCGAGCAGCACCACCTCACCGCCTTCCCGGTCGACGGTCTGCCCCGCCGGCTCGCGGTGAGCTGGGGAGGCGAGGAGCTGGAGGGCTTCCCGGCCCTGATCGACGAGGGCGACTCGGTCGGGGTGCGCATCCTGCTCTCGCCCGAGGAGCAGGCGGCCGTCATGTGGGCCGGCACCCGTCAGCTCCTCCTGCTGACGGTGCCGTCACCCCTGCGGGTGCTGCGCAGCCGGCTCACCAACCGCACCAAGCTCGGTCTCGGTCATGCCCCCCACGCCGACTACGCCGCGCTGCTCGACGACTGCCTGGTGGCCGCCGTCGACCAGCTCGTGGCCACCCACGGCGGCCCGGCGTGGACGGCCGAGGACTTTCGTGCGCTGACCGAGGCCGTCGGCCGCGACCTGCCGGATCGGCTGGTGGGCGTGGTCGCCGTCGTCGGCCGCATCCTGGAGTCGGCCCACGCCATCGCCGAGCGCCTCGACCGCCTGACGGCCGCCAGCCTGACCGGCGCCGTCGACGACGTGCGCAACCAGCTCGATCGGCTTCTCTATCCCGGCTTCGTGACCACCGCCGGGGCAGCCCGTCTCCCCGACCTCGTCCGCTACCTGGAGGCGATCGACCATCGCCTCGACCGGCTCCCCGAGAACCCCCGCCGCGACGACGAGCGTCGGGAGCGGCTGCAGCGCTTCGAGCGGGAGATCCGCCCTGGCACCCGGCTCGGCTGGCTCCTCGAGGAGCTGCGGGTGAGCCTGTTCGCCCAACACCTCGGCACCGCCGAGCGGGTCAGCGAGCAGCGGATCGCCCGCGAGCTGTCCGGCTCGGGATCCGGCCGTTGGGGTTGACGGTCACAGCCGCCAGGTGACGCCATCGACCGGCTCGTAGCGACAGCTCGAGCCGGTCGTGACCCTGGCCCGAAGGTGCGCCGCCAGCTCGGGATGCGCTCCGTCCAGACGTCGGAGCGTGTCGCGGATCCTCGCCGTCACGGTCTTGCGCGCCCGTTCCGCTTCATCGCCCAGGCGGCGGGAGCGCCCACCCAGCCCCGTCGCCCGCCGGAGCTCGTCCACCAGGGCGGCCCGCTCCCGATCGAGCCCGGCGGCGGACCGGTCGTCTCCCCGGTCGAGGGCCGTCTCGATCCGCTCGTCGAGCTGGCTCAGGCGGGCCCGGTACTCAGCCTTCGCCCGCTGGTCGAGCACCGGGTCGGTTCCCACCCGGCGTGACGCCAGCAGCTCCGGGCCACCGCCAGGATCGAGCAGCACGACCGCCGGGATGTCACGACCCGGACCGGCGAGGAGGGTGTGCAGGTCACGCAGCCCCTTGGCGTCGGGGACCCGCACCCGTCGGCCGGCGAACTCGAGGGTCCACACCTCTCCTTCGAGGTGGAACGCGGCCGGAGGGCCCGAGGCGGCGGCGGCGGACGACCGGGACAGCACCTCGGCACCGGCCTTGGCCCGGAGGACCGCGATCTTCCCGGCCGGGACGGGCATGCCCAGCTCGGCGGCCTCCTCCGCGACCGTGTCGAGAAGTCTGATGCCCTCGTCGAGGTCATCCGACGCCCCGCGTCCGAGACGGGACTCGGCCATCCCGATCCGGGCCAGCATCGACCACGGCCGAGCCGAGAACCCGTCGGACAGCTCGGCCGCTTCGCCGAACCCCGAGAGCGCGTCGTCCCATCGGCGTTCGGCCAGGTCGAGCACGGCCCGCCAGTGGGCCATCGGACCGTGCACCGTGACGGCCCCGGCCAGGACCGCCCATGCCGAGCCCGAGGCGGCGATGTCGGAGCGCACCGTCTCGGCATCGATGCCTTCGGTCCTCGGCCCGGCCGCAAGGGCGGAGGCCGCATCGACGTCCGCCAGGGCCGCCGCCAGCTCGGCCCGGAACGTGAGCCAGGCCAGCGAGGCCCAACGGGGCCAGACGCTAGCGACGGCCTCGAGCTCGGCCAGCATCCCGAGCGCAGCCGCCGGGTCGCTGCGGTCGACGCGGCTGGCGGCGGCGATCACCACCAGGTGGCGATCCCCGCTTCCCGCCCGCTCGGCCAGCATCCGGTCGATCTCCTCGAAGCGGCCCCGCAGACGGGCCAGCTCCCAGGCCTGGTCGAACCAGACCGACTCCGTGTCGATCTCACCGATCTGCCGGCCGAGCTCCCGGGCCGCAGCCAGGAAGGCGCCGGCCTCCTCGAAGCGGCCCTGAAGGGTGGCGACCGTGCCCTGTCGGGAGAGCGCGAGATAGCGGAACCGTGGCAGCCGGCTGCGATCGGCCAGGGCCACGAAGGACTCGTGCTCGGTGAGGGCACGGGGGTCACCCAGCTCGAGCCAGGCCACGATTCGCAGGAGCGAAGCCTGCAGCTGGAGCTCCCGGTCGCCTGTCTGGAGGGCGACGGCGGTCATCTCATCGGACAGGCCCAGCCGCTCGGCTGCCGTCCCCGGCTTCCAGATGGCGTCGTGGTGGGCCAGCAGGCAGAAGCCGAGCGCGCCGGGGTCGCCGGCGCCGCGGGCCAGGTCCACCGCCGTCAGGCTCAAGGCCTCCGCCACTTCGCGGTCGGCGCCCACCAGGTGGGTCCGGGCCCGGCTGGCGGCGGCCAGGACCCGGGCGAGAAGGGGCAGCGTCGCCCGCCGGTCGAGGTCGCCGCTGTCTATCGAGCGCTCGAGGGCGACCCGGGCCTCGTCGATCAGGGCCGTCGATGCGCCGGACGGATCGTCGAGGGCATGGCCGAGGGCGTGCACCCCGAGGACGGCGCGGGCGAAGGACTCCGCCGCGACCGCCCGACGGCTCTCGACGAGGATCTCATCGTAGGTGGCCCGCGCCGCGTCCAGGTCTCCGCTGCGGTGTTGCTGCGCCGCCAACCGCAGCGCGATCTCCGTCCTCGCCCCGGGCTCCTCCTCCAGGGCGATGGCGTCGGCGAAGAGGCGGGCGGCCTCGTCGGCGGCCAAGCGGGCCGATGCATCCTCGCCGGCCGCCACCAGATAGGCGATGGCCTCGGCGGCGGAGACCTCGGGCACGGCGAGACGGGCATGGTGGGCGAGTCCCGCCGCCGGGAGGACCCGCCCCAACCGGGACGGGGAGGACTCCGTGGTCCGCACGATCGACGCGTGCCGGCGGCGGGCATCCGCCGGCGGCAGCGAGGAGGCGAGGGTCTCGCGCACGAGGTCGTGGACGAACATCGCCCGAGGCCCGGCACGGGTCACGAGGCCGACCCGAACGGCGTCGGACAGCCGCCGGTCGAGCTCGGCCGCGTCCGTCGACGACGCGCCGGCCAGCAGCCCCAGGTCGAACGCCGACCCGAGGAGGGAGGCGGTGGCGAGCACGTCGACGCAGGGCGACGGGAGGCGGGCGAGCCGTCGCTCGACGGCGTCGCGGACGCCGGGCGGCACGCCGGTGCCGGTACCACCTGCGCTCCACAGGCGGGCGGCCTGCTCCACGAAGAACGGGTTGCCGCCGGTTCGCAGGTGGACGTCCGCCACCACGTCGGGTGTCGGCTCGAGATCGGTGAGCCCGTCGAGCAACGCGGCGACGCCCGCCTCGTCGATGCCGGCCAGCGGCAGCGAGAGGCCCGTCGACACCACCGGCAGGAGGAGCCCTCGCAGCGGATGATCGGTCGCCCCGGCCTCGTCGTCGCGGTACGTGACGACCACCAGCACGGCCTCGAAGGCGACATGGCGGACGACGAAGTCCACGAGGCGGACGGACGAGGGGTCACCCCAGTGGAGGTCGTCGAGCACCACCATGAGCGGTGCCAGACGGGAAGCAGCCACCAACAGGGTCGTGACCGAGTCGAAGAGCTGGAAGGTGGCGTCGGCGGCGATCGGCAGGTCGGTCCGCTCGCCGAGCACGTAGCCGACGCCGTCACCGGCGGCCGCCCGGCAGGCAATCCAGTCCTCCGGACCGACGGCCCGCTCGAGGCTCCGCAGGATCTGGATCCAGGGCCACAACCCTGGTGTCCCGGCCCCGTCCCAGCCGTTTCCGTGCACCACCTGCCAACCCGAGGCGGCGGCCCGGGCGGCGGCCTCGGTGACGAGCGCGGTCTTGCCTATGCCGGCCTCTCCGCTCACCGCCACGAGTCCGCCCCGGCCCTCGCGGGCTCGTTCGACGGCGTCGGCCAGCACCGCCAGCGGACGGTCTCGACCGACGATCGCCAGGCGCACGCTCTCATTGTCGTCCCCGCTCATCACCGGTGTCGGCGCGAGATCCGGTCTCGCGACCGGCGAGGCGCGTCTCGCGCCTCTTGTCTGACGACGAGAGCCGCCCACGGCGGACGAGACGACCGAGAGGAGCATGGTGACCACCACCGACACGAACACCATCGACACGACCACCACCGAGACCGGGACGCACGTCGAGCCGGATGGCGCGTCACCGATCGAGGCCTACGCCGGCTTCGTCGCCGGTCAGGCGACGGCGGCCGCCAACGCCGTGCTGGTCGCCCTCGGGGACCAGCTCGGCCTCTGGAAGGCGATGGCCGGCGCCGGCGCGCTGTCGTCCGCCCAGCTGGCGGAGCGGACCGGACTGCACGAACGCCAGCTGCGGGAGTGGCTCGCCAGCCAGGCGGCCAACGGCTTTCTCGACTACGACCCGGCGGCCGACACCTTCACGCTGAGCGAGGCCGGTGGGCTCGTCCTCGCCGACGAGGACAGCCCGCTGCTGCTGGTCGGCGCCTTCCAGGGTGTCGGCGCCCTCGCTCGGGAGCTCCCCGCCCTGCGACGATCCTTCGAGACCGGCGAGGGCTACGCCTGGCACGACCGCGATCCGGAGCTCTGGGACGTGCAGGAGCGCTTCAGCCGCCCGCTGATGCGCCAGTTCCTGATCGACGTGTGGCTGGCGTCGGTGCCCGGCCTCCTCGACCGGCTGGAGGCCGGCATCCAGGTGGCCGACATCGGCTGTGGCTACGGCGACTCGACGATCCTGCTGGCCGAGCGGTTCCCGGCATCGCGCTTCACCGGGTTCGACTTCCACGACCACTCGATCGCCCGGGCCCGGCAAGCGGCCCTCGACGCCGGCGTCACGAACGTGGCCTTCGAGGTGGCGGCCGCCGACGAGGTCCCCGGCGGCGACGACGACCTGGTCCTCTTCGTCGACTCGCTCCACGACATGGGCGACCCCGTGGCGGCGGCCGAGCACGCCCGCCGGCGGCTTGCGCCGAACGGTCTGGTGGTCAGCCTCGACCCGTCGTCGGCCGACTCGCTCGGGGAGAACCTGGCCAACCCGATGGCCGGGCTGATGTACGCCGTGTCGACCTTCCTCTGCACTCCCACCGCCATCTCCCAGCACGGCCCCGCGTCGTTGGGCGCCATGGCCGGTGAGGCGGCGCTCCGGCAGGTCCTCGTCGACGCCGGCTTCGGTCGCGTCCAGCGT
The DNA here is from genome assembly GCA_036496335.1 of Acidimicrobiales bacterium. Taxonomy (GTDB): domain Bacteria; phylum Actinomycetota; class Acidimicrobiia; order Acidimicrobiales; family CADCSY01; genus JAEKLB01. The sequence continues at coordinate 1,836 of DASXLH010000297.1, read as the reverse complement.
GTGGCTCCGGACGCCCCCATGAACATGGTCCTCGTGGCCCGACCCTGAACGGAGACGACGATGTTCCTCGGTTCCTACGAGTTCGACGGCCAGCCGGCCGAGCTGCTCGCCGCCTACGAGCGGCTCCTGCAGAACTTCCCCCCCGACTCGCTCGACCTCCACGTGTCGGTCGTGCGGGACGACGGGATCACCGTCTTCGACGCCTGCCCGTCGCGGGCCGCCTTCGACGACTTCAGCCAGAGCCCGGAGTTCCTCGGCGCGGTCGAATCGGCCGGGCTGCCCCGACCAAGCCGGGTCGCGGCCCTCGGCGAGATCCACCGGGCCCAGCTCCGTCAACCGGTGCACCCGTGACGGCCACCCGTCCCGCCGAGGAGGTGGGGGCGCTCGACGCGATAGGCCAGGCCGCTCTGGTGCACACGCGCCAGGTCACCGCCGTCGAGCTCACGACCTGGGCCATCGAGCGCATCGAGCGGGTCGACCCGCTCCTCAACGCGGTCGTCACCCCGATCTTCGACCGGGCCCTCGACATCGCCGCTCGACACGAGGTCGATGGGGACGGGCACCGGGGTTCACTCGCCGGCGTGCCGTACCTGCTGAAGGACCTGGCCACCGAGATGGCGGGCGTGGGCTTCAGCGAAGGATCCCGCTTCCTGCGCGGCAACGTGTCGAATCGAGACTCCGAGCTGGTGGCCCGCCTGCGCCGCGCCGGGCTCGTGGTCCTGGGCAAGACCAACACGCCCGAGTTCGGCCTGGTCCCGGCGTGCGAGCCGCTGCTCTTCGGGCCGACCCGCAACCCGTGGGACCCCGAGCGTTCGACCAGCGGCTCGAGCGGCGGCTCGGCGGCCGCGGTGGCGGCCGGCATGGTGCCCGCCGCCCACGGCAACGACCTCGGGGGCTCCCTGCGCTATCCGGCATCGGCCTGCGGCCTCTTCGGGTTGAAGCCGACGCGAGCCCGCAACCCGCTCGGCCCCGAGTACGGCGACGTCGTCGCCGGATGGGCGGTCGAGCACGCGCTGACCCGTTCGGTGCGCGACAGCGCCGCCCTCCTCGACGCCACCGCCGGGCCGGCGCCGGGCGATCCCTACTGGGCCCCGCCCGCGGCCGGAGCCTTCCTGGCCGAGGTGGGCGCCGACCCGGGCCGCCTGCGCATCGCCTACAGCCCCCGCACGCCCGAGGGCGAGCTGGGCCATCCCGACTGCCTGGCCGCCCTCGACGAGGCGGTCGCGCTCTGCGCCGAGCTCGGCCACGACGTGGTGGAGGTGGCCTTCACGGGCCTGAACGGCGAGCTGGGCGGGGCCATCGGCACGGTCTTCAACGCCGCCACGTCCTGGATCCTGCGCTACTGGATCCGCCGGCTCGGTCGCCGTCCCGCCCCCGACGAGCTCGAACCCCTCACCCTGGCGTACTGGCAGGCCGGCGAGCGGGTGACGGCCGGTGAGTACCTCCTCGCCATCGAGGACCTCCAGGCCTTCGCCCGCGGCGTCGCCGGCTTCCTTGCCGACGTCGACGTGTGGCTGACACCGACCCTGTCGACCCCACCGCTGCCGATCGGCGAGATCGTCTCGACGCCCGACGAGCCGTTTCGGGCACTGGAGCGGGGCGGCCCGACAGTGGCCTACGCCGGCGTCATCGCCAACATCACCGGCAACCCGGCCATGTCGGTCCCCCTCGGTCGGAGTCCGGACGGCCTCCCGATCGGGGTGCACTTCCTCGGTCGCTTCGGTGCCGAGGCCACGCTGCTCCGCCTCGCCGCCCAGCTCGAAGCGGCCCGACCCTGGGCCCACGACTGGCCGTCGATCAACGCCGTCGAACGGGTGCCGACGGGTGTCGTTCGAG
>DASXLH010000296.1:0-10528 GCA_036496335.1 Acidimicrobiales bacterium | reverse complement strand
CGGGGATGCCGACCTCGAAGTCGACCACGGTCTCACCGCTGCGCAGATGGCCGATGGGGAGGTCGCCCATGCGGGTCCGGAGGAACTCGAAGTCGGCCGGCTCGGGTGCGACCACCCGGGAGAACTGGGTGGGGAGGCTCTTGGGCTTGCGGAACTCGCGCCGGCCAAGATCGTCGGGCGGGGTGAGGTAGCCGAGGCACCGGCACTCGGCCACCCGGTAGGTCCGACGATCCTGATCGTGCAGGGGATGGGCGCCCGGCTCGCCCCGGGCGTCGTCGGCCAGCATGGTGCCGGCGACCCGCTCGGCCCAGCCGGGCTCGCGGTGCTCGGAGCCGTACGAGACGTCCACCACGCGGAACAGGTAGCGGCGTCCGGTGGCCCCGTCGACGGCGACCAGCAGCTCGCCGAGGAAGAGGTCCTCGTCGGGGGCGGCTCGGAACACGCCGTCGAGCACGTTCTTGCCGTAGAGGCGGCCCCGCGTCATCCGCGCTCCATCAGGGCGTGGCGGTCGGTGAAGGCCCGCTCCCGGACATCGAGGGGGACGCCGACGAGGTCGAAGTGGTCGTCGAGCTGGGCCCGGAGCTCGGCCCGCAGCCAGCCGGGGCAGGCCGCCAGCCGGTCGGCGACGGAGAGGGGGTAGGGATAGCCGGGAAAGGCGGCGTCGTCGCACAGCGCCGAGAGCCGAGCGAGCTCCTCGGCGGGATCGGCGTCGAGCGGGAGGTCGATCCGGAAGGCGAAGCGGGCGTCGGGATCGAGCCGGGCGGCCACCACCTGCACGCCGCCGACATCGGTACGGGTGCGGGCCACCGGCGCCCACCAGGTGGCCCGGTGGCCCAGGGCGGCTTCGGCCTGGCCCTCGAGCCAGCCCAGGAGAGGGGCGCCGCCCCGCGACAAGGAGGTGTGCTTGGTGACGCCGGCCAGGGTCACCTCCCTCGCACTCGCTCGCCCCATTAGGTCGGCCAGGAAGGAGGATGGGATCCGCCAGTCGGGCTGGAGATCGCCGTCGACGAGGACCAGTGCGCCGGGCTCCGCCTCGTCGACCGATCGTGCGACCGCCTCCCACTCGTCGTGGTCTCGAAGGAGGTTCACGTCGACGGAGGTGTCGGGGGCGACGCCGGCCAGGGCCAGGGAGGCCAACGCCCGGACTCGCTCGTCGGACCCACCCAGCAGGGTGGCCCGGATGGTCCCCTCGTCCTCCAGCACGCAGGAGCCACCCAGGAAGCGCACCCGGGCTGCCCGGGTGGCGAGGACCTGCAGGCAGCGGGCATCGGCCACCAGGCACTGACCACCGTCGACGGCCCAGACCTCCCGGGGAGCGGTGGAACGGGGGAGGGGAGCGATGGTCGGCGCCTCCTCGAAGACCAGGTCGCTCATGGTGCTCGGGTCGCCCAGGGTGTCGGCGGTGCCCACGAGCAATGCGGCCAGGCGCTCGGCCGCGACCTCGATCGTGGCGGGTCGGGCGGGGCCACGCATCGTCGTTCCGGGCATGGCCCCATGATGGCCGCCGGGTGTGACAGCGACGGTGACCGCCTCCCGCTGTCGGCCGACCGACCCGGTCGGAGGTCGGCGTTCAAGGTGTGGCCGCATCACGCCGATCGACGTGCGATTCGTGCATGCTCTGTCGCGTTCGTCGATCGCCCTCCGGGGCCGGGGGGTTCCACCATGACCATGGCGCCGGACGAGTCCACCGAGCATCCGCCGCGGGTCGCCGAGTTCAGCCTCGAAGGCCCCCGGCGGCAGCGGCGGGCCACGGTGGCGTTCCGGCTCCTGCTGGCGATCCCCCACTTCGCCTACCTGTTCGTGTTGTTCATCGCCGTCGGCGTGGCGCTCGTGGTCGGCTGGTTCGCGGCGCTGTTCACCGGCCGGCTCCCCGCCGGGATCGCGACGTTCGTCGCCCGTTTCATCGGCTACCTGGCACGCATCTACGGGTACAGCTTCCTGCTTCTCACCGACGAATACCCGTCGTTCTCGCTCGACGACGACCACGACTACCCGATCTCGGTGTCGGTGCCGGAGGGGATGCGGCTCAACCGGTGGTCGGTGCTGTTCCGCTACTTCCTCATCCTTCCGGCGTCGATCGCCGGGAGCGTGGCGCTGGCCGGCTACAGCGTCATCGCCGTCCTCGTCTGGTTGATCGTCTTCGTCTCCGGCCGGCTCCCCACCTCGCTGTTCGAGGCCGAGGCGGCCATCCTCCGCTACGTCACCCGCACCTACGCGTTCGCCTTCATGCTCACCAGCGAGTACCCGCGGGGGATGTTCGGCGATCCGGCCCTGGCCCCCGGGCTCGCCCGCCCGCCGGCGCCGGGCGAGTCGGCGCCCGAGGTGTCGACGCCCGAAGGTTCGCCCACCGAGGTGTCGACGCCCGAGGTGTCGACGCAGGAACGGCCGACCGTCGCGCCCTGGATCGTCCCGTCGACGCCAGCGCCGTCATCGCCCGTCGAGTCGGTGCCCGAGGTCTCCCCGGTGCCCGAGGTGTCCCCGGTGCCCGAGGTGTCGGCCCCGGACGTGTCGACGTCCGAGGCGCCTCCGCCGGTGCCGGCGTGGACGAGTGCTCCGACACCGCCGCCGCCGTTGAGTCCTTCTCTCACCACGACGGCCTCGGCCGGTGTTCCCCGGATCACCCGTCTGGTGCTGTCGAAGGCGGCCAAGCGGATCATCGTCGTCCTGTTGGTGCTCGGCGTGGGCAGCTACGTCGCCTCGGGCAGCGTCGGCGCGTTCCGGGTGCGTGACCAGATCACCACGATCCACAAGCTGGACGACAACTACCAGGAGCTGAACCAGGCCTCCCAGAAGTTCGTGTCGTCGAGCCAGACCTGCGCCGTCTCCGGCGGGATCACCTGCCTCCACGCCGCCCTCATCCAGTTCCAGGGCGCGATGGTGCGGTACCGGGCCGAGCTGCGGTCGCTCTCGTTGCCGGCGCAGGCCGTGGACGAGGGCCAGCAGCTCGACGACACCACCAGCCAGATCATCGATTCCCTCGGACGTCTGGCCATCATCGACGACGCCGCCAGCTACCAGGCCGAAGCGACGAAGGTCCAGGGCCTCCTGAACGACTTCGACCAACAGGAGGCGGCGCTCCGAGACGCGGTGGCGGGCCGATGACGGCCCGGACCTGACGCCGGCGTCCGATCCTCAGCGGGTCAGGAGCAGGACGACGAACACCTGGAGGTTGAAGAAGGCGTGGGCCAGGATCGACGGGCCCATCCGACCCGACAGGTAGCGCAGCGTGCCGAGGGCGACCCCGCCGCAGCCGACGGCCCAGGCCGTGGCGAAGGTGAACGGTCCGTTCCAGCCGAGGAGGTGCGCCGCACCGAAGAGGACCGAGGCGATCCCCACCCCGACCACCGGGCCGAAGCGGGACACGAGGCGGGGCTGGAGGAGCCCCCGGAACAGCAGCTCCTCGAAGAGGGGCGCGCCGACGCAGATCACGAGGAACAGGGCCAGCCACGCCCCCGGCGTCGTGAGGCGAGACGGGGCGTCGTGGACGTCCCGCAGCCGCGTCGACGGGAGCGGGACGCGGCTCGATGCGGAGATCGTGAGGGCGCGGCCGGCGATCGAGCCCACCAACCCGAAGACGATGTCGATCGGCTTGAACCGAAAGGCGAAGTCCTCGACGAACGAGCCGGTCCCGTACCGACGGTGGGCGAGCCAGCAGGCGCCGACGAAGCCGGCCCAGAGGCCGACCGAGGGCAGCAGGAGCTCGGCCGACAGGGTGGCGTCGTCGGGGAGGAGGTGGGCGATGAGGATCGAGAGCACCGCGCCCACCGCGAAGCCGGCCAGGCCTATGCCGATCCCGCCCTGGCGGCCACGGCTCCTTTCGGGATCCTCGACCGGCGGGGCATCCCAGACGACGTCGGTCCGGTCGCCGTCCGCGGCATAGCCGGTCCGTGCCGATCCGTCCCACCACCGTTGGGCGAACCGCCCGTACGGATCGGGGTGCCAGCTCGGCCCGGCCACGACACCTCTGGTGAGCGGGTCGTCAGCCGGCGCGCTGGCGGTGGGCACGGCGGGTACGGGCGCGCCGGGACCGGCCGGTTCGGGACGATCGCTCACGCCGTCATGGTGCCCGCGCCACACCCGTCACACGGGGAGGGGCGTGCCTACTGTGGCCCGATGCGCATCGACGAGGTGCTGACCGGGCGACCGGTGGCGTGACGGTTTGAGCCCACCCCGCGTCCTCGTCGTCTTCCACAGCCGATCGGGTGGGACGCGGGCGTTGTGCGATGCCGTCGTCGACGGGTTGGCGGCGGGCTGTCCCGAGGGGGAGCGGCGGGTGCTGGGTGCCTTCGACGCCGACGTCGACGACGTCCGCTGGGCCGACGGCGTCATCCTCGGGACGCCCACCCACTTCGGCTACATGAGCGGTGCCCTCAAGGACTTCTTCGAACGGATCTACCGACCGCTGCTGGAGGAGACGGTCGGCCTGCCATGGGGTCTGTTCGTGAAGGGCGAATCCGACGTCGACGGCTGCGTCGCCTCCGTCGAGCGGATCGTCACGGGCCTGCGCTGGAAGCGGGTGCTGCCACCGGTAAAGGTGGTCGGCGACGTGGGTGACGACCACCTGGCCGCGGCCCAGGAGCTGGGCGCCACCATCGCCGCCGGGCTGGAGGCGGGGGTCTTCTAGCCCGCCAGTCCCTCGGTCAGAGGACGCCGAGGTGGTGCAGCACCGTGCGGAAGGCGGGGAACAGCTCGAGCGAAGCGAGCTCCGCCTGGTCGACCCAGGCCACCTCGGCCGTCTCCCAGTGCAGGAAGCGAGGGAGCGGGAACCGCTCGGGGACGTCCAGGACGAGGGTGGTGTAGGTCCAGCCACCGTGGTCGTCCACGAAGACATCGGAGACCTCGAACTCGGTCGGGAGGACCCCGATCTCCTCGCCGAACTCCCGCAGGGCTCCCTCGAGCGGTGCCTCGCCGTGATCGAGGGCGCCGCCGGGTACGGCCCAGGTCCCGCCCTGATGCGTCTGGAAGGACCGCCTGGCCACGAAGTAGGCCACGTCGTTGCCCTCGAGGTGCCGGAAGAGCACCCCGGCCGCCCCGAACACCCCCCAGCGGTGGGTCCCATCGGCGACCTGCACGAAGCCGTCGCCCGAGATTCGCGGACGGCGGGCATCGCTCATGGGCCCATTGTGACAAGGCCGGGCGGCGCCCGTGTCAGGTCACGACGAGGATGATCGAACCAGGTGGCCCCGCCATGCCCCGGGTGGGTTCAGCCCCGACGTGCCTTGCGTCGCTCGGCCAGGACGGCGCCCGTCAGACCGGAGCCGTAGGCGAGGATGGCGGTGAACAGGATGCGGGACCAGGGCACGTCGGTTCCGGCCACCAGACGGCGGACCACGCCGATCGCCTCCACCACGAGGTAGCCGCCGAGGGCGGACAGGGCACCGGTCAGGAGAGGGGAGACCGCCGCCGCCCGGCTGGCGATCCACCCGGCGGCGACGAGGCCGAGCAGGACCCCGAGAAACAGCGGAACGGCCCAGCCGGACGGGTGGTCGCGGTCGACCACCAGGGCCGAGATGACGGCCAGCGGCAGCCAGACGATGCCGGACAGGAGGGCACCCCGGACCGCAGCGGGTGCGTCGACCGGGGGCACGCCGGCATGGTGCCACGGCGGGGCGTCGATGCAGGCCCCGCTCGCCGCTCGCCCCACTCCGAACCTGGCGCACCAGAAGCCAGAAGGTGGCGGCTGGTGCACCAGGTTCGGTCGTCGGTCGGCCCCCTAAGGGATGTTCAACAATCGTTGTTGATCAGCAAGTGCTGTTGCTAGGGTGGCCGACGTGCGAAGTCCGGCCGAGCTCAGCCAGCGCCTGAGGGCCGAGGGTCGCAAGGTCACGCCGCAGCGGGAAGCGGTGATCCGGGTGCTGTCCGGCAACGAGGGCCACCCGACCGCCGATGCCGTGCATGCCGCCGTCGTCGCCGAGCTTCCGATGGTGTCGCTGCGCACCGTCTACCAGGTGCTCAACGACCTCTCCGAGCTGGGCGAGATCCAGGCGATCGACGTCGGAACCGGCGCGGCCCGCTTCGACCCCAACGTCGACCCGCACCACCACCTCGTCTGCACCGTCTGCGGCCGGGTCCGTGACGTGCCGGCCCTCCCGGTCCCGGCCGTCGAGGTCGGTGGCTTCGTCGTCGAGCGGGCCGAGATCGTCTTCCGGGGTCGCTGCGAGACCTGCGACCCGGACTGAGCGCCGATCCTCATCCCCAGCGCCCAACCACCAACCCCACACCACAAGGAGCATCCCGTGCCTGACCTGAACGGCAGCAAGACGCACGCCAACCTGAAGGAAGCCTTTGCCGGCGAGTCCCAGGCCAACCGGCGCTACCTCTACTTCGCCCAGAAGGCCGACGTCGAGGGCCTGCCCGACGTGGCCGCGCTCTTCCGCTCCGTGGCGGAAGGGGAGACCGGCCACGCCTTCGGCCACTTCGACATCCTGGCCGAGGTCGGCGATCCGGTCACCGGTGTCCCGGTCGGGGCAACAGCCGACAACCTGAAGTCGGCCATCGAGGGCGAGACCTACGAGTACACCGAGATGTATCCCGGCTTCTCGAAGACGGCCCGCGAGGAGGGCTTCGACCAGGCGGCCGAGTGGTTCGAGACTCTCGCCCGCGCCGAGAAGTCCCATGCCGGTCGCTTCACCCAGGGCCTCGAGTCCGTCACCGAGTAGTCCGGACCCGGGTCACCGGCCTGTCGCAGCCCTCGGCGGGACGGCCCGCCTCACCCATCGGCGTGGGGGACAGCTCACCGCTGCCCCCCACGCTCGCGTCCGGGCCAGGGCGCCCAGCCCCCGCAGTCCGATCCCACCATCGCCCACCGGGCCAGGAGGCCTCGACCATGACCGCCAAGCTCACCCTCGAGGACATCGCCGACCTGCGCGCCTACGAACGGGAGCGGACGGCGTTTCGCGACCGGGTGATCGAGCTGAAGAAGAGCCGGCGGGTGGCGGTCGGGCCGATCGTCAGCTTCGTCTTCGAGAACCGTGACACGGTCCGGTTCCAGATCCAGGAGATGGCCCGGGCCGAGCGCATGCTCACCGACGAGGCCATCCAGACCGAGCTCGACACGTACAACCCGCTCATCCCGGAACCTGGGCACCTGTCGGCCACCCTCTTCATCGAGCTGACGGGCGAGGAGCAGTTGCGGGGTTGGCTGCCGAGGCTCGTGGGCATCGAACGGGCGCCACGACTGCGGCTGGCCGACGGGAGCGTGGTGGCCGCCGTGCCCGACCCCGGGCACGCCACCCAGCTCACCCGGGAGGAGATCACCGCTTCGGTCCACTACGTCGGCTTCGCCCTCTCCGACGAGCAGGTCGAGGCGTTCGCGACCGGTCCGGTCGAGCTCGCCCTGGAGCACCCGAACTACCAGGAGTCGACCGTGCTGCCCGCCGGCACCGTCGAAGCCCTCCTGGCCGACCTGCGAGGCTGAGCGGGGGTGTCAGACGCGCGTCAGCGATCTGGAACGGCGCGTTCTTGCTGGTCAGGGCCAGATGGACTCGGCGCGCGCCCTTCGCGATACTGCGGGGGTCACCCCTGGCAGCTCCCCTCGCGGACGCGTTCCCCCCATGGACGCCACGAAATGTTAGGAAGCGGACCCCCCACATGAAGCAGCAGAGCTGGCGTGAGACCGGCGCATGCCGAGGCATCGATCCCGGGATCTTCTACCCCGGCGAGGACGACGATGCCGAGGAGGCGAAAGCGGTCTGCGGCGTGTGCAGCGTGCGCCAGGCCTGCCTCGAGCACGCGCTGGCCAGCCGGGAGAAGGAGGGCGTGTGGGGTGGCGCCACCGAGCGGGAGCGCCGTCGGATCATCCGCCAGCGGCGCCGCACCGCCTGACCCGGAGATTGGCCGCTCGATCTCGGCGCCACCGGCAGACCCCGACGGCCAGATGGCAAAGCCCGACGGACAGCCCGCGATGCCCGACAGACTGCCGGTCGTGACGACCCTGGCAGAGCTCGGGGGATGGTCGCCGGTCCTGCGGCGCCTCCTCGACGGCGACGACCTCACCGGCGACGAGGCCGCCGCCGCGCTGGCCGACGTGCTGGCCGGCGAGGCCAGCGCGGCCCAGATCGCCGCCTTCGTGGTGGCCCTCCGGGCCAAGGGCGAGACGGTGGACGAGCTCGTCGGCATGGTGGGGGCGATGTTGGCGGCGGCCGAGCGGGTGTCCCTGCCCGAGGGTTGCGATCCCATCGACACGTGCGGGACCGGCGGTTCCGCCCCCCGCCGCGAGGCCTGCTTCAACGTCGGAACGCTCACGGCGCTGGTGGCCACCGGCGCCGGCGCGGTGGTCTGCAAGCACGGCGGCCGGGCGGCCACGGCCACCAGCAGCTCGGCCGATCTCCTGGCTGGCCTGGGGGTGTCGATCGAGCTCGGCCCGGCCGGGGTCCTGCGCTGCCTCGACGAGGTGGGCATGGCGTTCTGCTTCGCGCCCCGCTACCACCCGGCCATGCGCCACGCCGCCCCGGTGCGCAAGGAGATCGGGGTTCCGACGGTGTTCAACCTGCTCGGCCCCCTGTCCAACCCCAGCGGTCTGCACCGGCAGGTCCTGGGCGTGGCCGACGCCGGGCTGGCGCCGACGCTGGCGGCCGTCCTGGCCGGCCGCGGGGCCGAACGGGCCATGGTGGTCAGGGGCCACGACGGCCTCGATGAGCTGACCACCACCACGTCGTCGACCGTCTTCGAGGTGCGGGACGGCGAGATCCGGTCCTTCGAGCTCGACCCGGCCGGCCTCGGCCTGGCCCGCGCCACCCCCGGCGACATCCGGGGCGGCGATCCGGCCGCCAACGTGGCCCTCGCCCACCGGGTGCTCGGCGGCGAGCGGGGCGCTCACCGGGAGGTGGTGGCGCTCAACGCCGCCGCCGCGCTGGTGGTCGGTGGACTGGCCGACGACCTGCGCAGCGGGTTGGAGCGGGCGTTTGCGGCCATCGACTCCGGGGCCGCCGCCGGCGTGCTCGAGCGGCTGGCCGCGGTGTCGCAGGCGGCCGAGGCCGAGGAGCGTTCACCCGACGGGGACGATGCCGCCGGGAGGGCGAGCGCCGGGAGCCCGACTCCCGGGGCGGTCTAAGGCGCCCGTGGACGTCCCGACCCCGGCCCGCTACCGGTGCACCGCCTGCGGCAACGTCACCCGCTTCGACGTGATCGCCACCCGGCGCACGTCGGCCTTCCACCACTTCACGGTGGGCGGCGAGCTGACCGTCGAGGATGAGGTGGTCCTGGGCGAGGAGATCGAGGCGGTCACGTGCCGTTGGTGCGGCCACGGGCGGGCCGTCGAGCCCTACGCCGCCGGCGACGCCGCGGAGCCGCCCGACGCATCCGCCCCGTCGGGCTAGTCGTCCGTCCGGTGGCCGGAGGCGAGTTGGCTGTCACAGGTCCTTCGTAGGGTCGGCGTCATGGCTGACACGCCCGGTACACCGCGGCTCGGTACCCAGCACTTCGATCCGACCAGGCCGGTGGCCCTCACCATCGACTGCGACGACTGTCGCCACCAGGGCACCGACGTGTGCGCCGACTGCGTGGTCACGTACCTCTGCGGCCGAGACGCCGATGACGCCGTCGTGATCGACGTCGCCGAGGCTCGAGCCGTCCGCCTCCTGTCGGCCGCCGGCCTGGTCCCCGGCCTGCGTCACTCCCGCACCGGCTGAGCCGCCGGCAGGGGCGACGGCGGGCGACGGCCAGGCCTGCTGGGCGTCGAGCCCGCGCTGGTAGGTTCCGGCCCTGGTGCCGGACCCGAGTCGAACCCCCACGGTCCCGGCCGTCGGGCACCTGGAGAGCGTCGCCGCGGCCGCCGGCGTCGACGCGCTCGGCATCGCCGATGCGGCACCCTTCTCGGACACCCGGGACATCCTCGAGCGCCGCAAGGCGGCCGGGCTCCACGGGGGGATGCAGTTCACGTACCGGAACCCGGCCCGGTCGACCGATCCCACCCGGATCGTGCCGGGGGCCCGGTCGATCGTGGTCGGCGCCCGGAGCTACCGGGGTCCCGACGTCCCGCCCCCGGCCGGATGGGAGCCCCGCGGTCGGGTGGCCCGCTACGTCCGCGTCGACCACTACGAGGCGCTGCGTCGGGGGCTCGAGGCCGTCGCCGACGAGCTGCGGGGCCATGGCTGGGTCGCCCGGGTGGTGTGCGACGACAACGCCCTGGTCGACCGGGCCGCGGCCTGGCGGGCGGGACTGGGTTGGTACGGCAAGAACGCCAACCTCCTGCTCCCCGGACTCGGCTCCTGGTTCGTCCTCGGCTCGGTGGTCACCGATGCCCCCCTCCCGGCCGCGCCGGAGCCGGTGCCGGACGCCTGCGGCGGCTGCACCCGTTGCCTCGACGCCTGCCCGACTGGCGCCATCGTGGCGCCCGGCGTGGTCGACGCCCGCCGCTGCCTGGCCTGGCTGGTGCAGGCCGCGGGGCCGTTCCCCGTCGAGCATCGGGCCGCCCTCGGCGACCGGATCTACGGTTGCGACGACTGCCAGGAGGTGTGCCCGCCGAACCGGGCGGCCGACCGCCATCGACCGGTACCCCCCGATGGGCAGGGCGGGGGAGCGGCCTGGG
>DASXLH010000295.1:0-4724 GCA_036496335.1 Acidimicrobiales bacterium | reverse complement strand
CGAGCATGCCGGTGAGGAACGAACCCAAGGGGAGGTTGGCGGGGTCGAACGAGTAGTTCGCCGTCCCACCGGTGATCTTCACGAAGGCCAGGTCGGCCCGGCGGGTCTGCGGGTCGAGCTGGAGGCCGTCGATCTTCAGCTTGTAGGCGTTGACGTTGCCCAGGTCGAGCTTGCCGAGGATCCCCAGCCGCTCGAGCTGGCTCACGAGATCGTTCACGGGCTGCTTCAGGGCGTCACGCTCACCCGGGGCGAGCTGGTCGAGCATGCCGTTGACGTTGCCGGCGGACGCCGCCGCCAGCAGCGCCCGCACCGGTGCCTCGGGTGTCGAGGAGGTGTCGTCGCTGCCGAAGGCGTTGACGGCCACCATCGTCCCGCCGACCAGCACCACCGCGGCCAGACCGGCGACCAGCGCCCGGAGCCCCCGCTTGGGGCGCGGCGGCTGGGGCAGCACCTCGATGGTCGGGCTGGAATCGGTCATGGTCGAGCTCCTGGGTGATCCGTGCAGGTGAAGGGCCAGATCGGCGACCCGGCGACGACTGACCCCCGTCCAATCGGCGGCTGGACGTGGGTACTGGAGCTTTCCATGGTGCGACATCATTGACGGGTCGCCCCCGGGCACCCGCGGCCAGGCCGCGTCCGAGCGGAAGCGCACCGACGTACCCATCCGAGAAGGAGCCCACATGGGCGAACACGCCGCAGCTCGTTTCCCGATCGCCGACGCCGACAACCACCTCTACGAGACCCGCGACGCCTTCACCCGCCACCTGCCCCCGGGCTACGAGGACCTCATCCGGTTCATCGAGATCGACGGCCGCCAGCAGCTGGTGATCAAGAACAAGCTGTCGTTCATCCTCCCCAACCCCACCCTGGAGAAGGTGGCGCCCCCCGGGAAGTACGAGAGCGACGAGACCATCGAGAACCTGCCCCGGGTGATCGTCAGCCCGCCCGAGTTCTTCGAGCCCGAGCCCCGGCTGCGCTGGATGCGCGAGACGGGCATCGACCGCGCCGTCCTGTTCCCCACCCTCGGCCTTTCCGTCGAGGGCCGGCTGAACGACCCCGTCGAGCGCTGCGTCCTCGTCCACGCCTTCAACCGGTGGCTGCTCGACCAGTGGACCTTCAACTACGAGGACGCCCTGTTCGCCGCCCCCCTCGTCACGCTGAGCCGGCTCGACCAGGCCATGGCCGAGCTCGACTGGGTGATGGAGAACGGCGCCAAGATCATCTACGTCCAGCCCGGCTTCGTCGTGACCGACCGGGGCCGCACGTCGATGGCCCTGCCCGAGTTCGACCCGTTCTGGCGCAATGCCGAGGACTACGGCGTGATCGTCGGCATGCACTCCGGCGACGGCGGACAGACCCGCTACATGAACGAGTGGGAGGGCACCCCCGACCAGGACCTCTCCTACTTCGGCAAGCGGGACAGGAGCTCCGCCGCCTTCCGGGCGTTCATCGGCCAGTACGAGCGGGTCACGCAGGACCTGATGGGCTCGTTGGTGTGCCACGGCCTGCTCACCCGGTTCCCCCGGCTCAAGATCCTCCCGGCCGAGCAGGGGACGGGCTGGGTGCGCCCCACCTTCCGGCGCTTCGAGGAGATGTGGGCCACGCAGCGCCAGCTCTTCGACGAGAACCCGCTCGAGGTGATGCGTCGGAACGTGAAGATCCACCTCTTCCGGGACCGCGACCCGGTGGAGCTGGTCCGCCTCGTGGGCGCCGATGCGGCCGTCTTCGGTTCCGACTTCCCCCACCCGGAGGGACAGGCCAACCCGCTCGAGTTCGCCGACAAGCTGGTGGGCCTCGACGAGGACGAGCTGGCACTCGTGATGGGCGGCAACCTCGACCAGATGCTCGGCGTCACTCAGCCCGCCTGACGCTCCCCGGGAACGAGGCTGAGCTCGCCGACTTCGATGACGCCGAGTCAGAAGTTGGTGCCGCCGTCGATGTTGATGTGGGTGCCGGTGACGTAGCCGGCCCGGGGCGAGAGCAGGAAGGCCATGAGGTCGCCGACCTCGTGGGTCTGACCCGGGCGGCGCAAGGCCACCTCCATGTGCCACTCCTCGATCATGAGCCGCTCGATGGCTTCCTCGTAGGGCCATCCCCGCTCCTCGGCCACCTGGCCCCGCATGGCGTGCATGCCTTCGCTCTCGACCGCACCCGGCGCCACGCAGTTGGCCCGGACGCCCTGGGGTCCGTAGTCCTTGGCGATGCACTTGGTGTAAGTGGCCACGGCCGACTTGAAGCTGGTGTACGCCAGGCGGACCCCGTGAGGGTCTCGCACCGAGTAGGCCGAGGTCGTCACGACCGTGCCACCCCCGCCGGCCACGAGGTGCGGCAAGGCGGCGTCGACGGCGTGCACGGTCGCCAGCAGGACCGACTGGGCCATGCCGATCCACTCGGCGTCCTTTCCACCGACGGCCGCCGGGCCTCCCGACGCCGTGACGCACACGCCGCTCAGCCCGCCCAGGGCATCGACGGCCTGGCCGACCATGGCCTCGGTGGCGTCGCCGTCGGTGGCATCGCAGGCGAAGGGCACCACCACCGTCCCGAACTCGGCGCTCAACTGCTCGGCGGTGGCCTTCGTCCGCTCCGGGTTGCGGGCCGAGACGGCCACCTTGGCGCCGTCGGCCGCCAGCACCCGGGCGGTGGCCAGACCCATCCCCTGGGTGCCACCGACGACCAGATACCCCTTGTCACGCACGCCCAGGTCCATGTCGACCCTCGCCGACCCGACTACTTCTCGGGCTTCGCGGGTTGGAACTCGCGGCCGTCCCAGTAGTCGTGGTTGTAGGCGATCTTGCCGTCGCGCACCTTGCCCACCGACGAGCCCCGCACCCCGTTGGGCTGCATGACCCACTCCACCCAGTAGGCCTCGTCGTTCAGGTGGAAGTCGACGACCTCGTACTTGACGTCCGGCACCATCTTGAAGCAGAGGGCCACGAAGCGCCGGACCTTCTCCTTGCCCGACGACGGGTGCTTCATGGTGGTGTCCTCGAACTCGACGTCGTCCGTCATGAACGACACCACCTTGTCGGGGTCGGTGCCGCCCCACGACTCGAAGTAGTCCTCGATCCACGTCGTCGCCATGTGGTTGCTCCTCGTCGCCTCGTCCCCGATGTCGGGGCGGGGGTCATGATGGCACCGCCGCGCTGTCCCCTGCTCCCCCCGTCACCCCGACGAACGGGTTCCTTACACGCGAGGATTGGGGGATGGCGAGCACCGGGGCGGAGTCAGGCACGGTCGAGCGACGCAGCTTCTGCCGGATCTGCCTGGCCTACTGCGGGATCGTGGCCCGGGTCGAGGGCGACCAGGTGGTGGCCATCCGGGGCGACGCCACCGACCCGGTCTCGGCCGGCTACGTCTGCCCGAAGGGCCGCTCGCTCGGCGCCCTCCATCACGAGCGGCGGCTCACCGGCGCCCTCCTCGGCCGAGGGCCCGACCGTCGGACCGTGTCGATCGACGAAGGTCTCGACGACGCCGCCCGGGCGCTGCAGGTGGTCTTCGACGAGCACGGGCCGGAGGCGATCGGGGTCTTCTCCGGCACCGGTGGCTTCAACGACCCGATGGCGGCCTGGGCGATCGGCCGGCTGAAGGCGGCCCTCGGCGTCGCCCAGAGCTACAGCACCTCCACCGTCGACGCGGTGTCGAAGACGCTGGTCGGCTACCTGATGGCCGGAACCGCCTCGCTCATCCCCCACCCCGACCCCGACCTGCGCCTCATGCTGCTGCTCGGGTCCAACCCGGTCGTGTCCCACGGGCAGTCCACCCCCTTCGCCAACCCGATCGAGCGGATCCGGGCCGTGCGCGACGGCGGGGAGGTGTGGGTGGTCGACCCCCGGCGCACCGAGACCGCCGCCCTGGCCGACCGGCATCTGGCTGCCCGGCCCGGCACCGACCACGCCGTGCTGGCCTTCCTCGTGCGCGACGTGCTCACTGACGCCGACCGGCCGATGATCGCCGAGCGGGCCGAGGGCGTCGACGAGCTGGCCGACCTGGTCGCCCCTTACACGGCCTCGATGGTGGCGGCGATGACCGGTCTCACGGTCGAGGAGCTCGACGACCTGGCGGCCGCCGTCCGCCGGGCCGGCCGACTGGCCGTGATCACCGGTACGGGCACCACCATGGCCCGGTCCGCGCCGCTGACCGAGTGGATGGCGTGGGCCCTCATGATCGTCACCGACTCCTTCGACCGACCGGGCGGCATGTGGTTCAACCCCGGCTATCACCTCCGGCTCGACCAGCGCCGACCGCTGCGGCCCCAGGAGCTCAAGCCCGGTCCTCCGTCCCGGCCCGACATCCCCTCCATGCTCGGTGAGTGGCCCTCGGCGCTGATCCCGGAGGAGATCGAGTCGGGCCGGCTGCGGGCGCTGATCGTGGTGGGCGGCAATCCCGGCATCGCCCTGCCCGACGCCACGCGGCTCCACCGGGCGCTGGAGCAGCTCGACGTGCTCCTGGTGGTCGATATCACCGAGACCGTCACCACCGCCCCGGCCACCCATGCCTTCGGCTCGGCCGACCAGCTGGAGCGGGCCGACATCCCCTCCTCCGACCTGTTCGGGTCCTCCCTGGTGAGCCGCTTCACCGAAGCCGTCGTGCCGGCCGACCCCGAACGGCCCGAGATGTGGCGGTTGTTCGCGGCGCTGGCGGCCCGCATGGGCCATCCCCTGCTGGAGGAGGGCGAGGACCCCGCCACGCTGGCGACCGAGACCCTCATCGCCCGGGTGCGGCCG
>DASXLH010000294.1:0-5104 GCA_036496335.1 Acidimicrobiales bacterium | reverse complement strand
CTCGGCTTCGCCGAGGGCGGGCCGATCGCCATCGTTCTCGCGGCGACCTTCCCGGAGCGGTGTCGGGCTCTCGTCCTGCTCAACACCGCGGCCCGTCTGACCGCCACCACCGACTACCCCTGGGGGGCTCCGGAGGACACGCTCCTCGAGATCGTCCGCGATCAGGCCGAATCCTGGGCCGCCGGGAACGCCGACCACCTGGCGCGCCTCGCGCCCAGCCGCTCCCACGACCCGCGCTTCGCGGAGATGTTCGTTCGGCTCGGTCGAAGCGCCATCTCTCCGGGCGCCGTTGCGCACTACTACCGCCAGTCGGTGCTGACCGACGTCCGCGACCTGCTTCCGACCATCGAAGTCCCGACCCTGGTCCTCCAACGCGCCCACGATCAGATCGCTCCCCCGGCGCTCGGGAAGTACCTCGCCGCTCAGCTGCCTCAGAGTCGGTACCTCGAGCTGGATGGGGCCGACCACCTCTGGTTCACGGAGAACGGCGAGGAGATCGTCGACGAGATCGAGGAGTTCCTCACCGGATCCCGCACGATTCCCGACCCGGATCGCAGGCTGGCCACGATCCTGTTCACCGACATGGTGGGCTCCACGGCCCGGGCCGCTGAGCTCGGCGATGCCCGATGGCGGTCACTCCTCGACGAGCACGACGCGATCGTGCGCCATGAGTTGACCCGCTTCGGTGGTACGGAGGTCGACAACGCGGGAGACGGGTTCCTCGCCACCTTCGACGGTCCGGGACGAGCCATCCGTTGCGCGGGGGCGATCAGGGACGTTCTCGCTCCGACGGGGCTCTCGATTCGTGCCGGCGTGCACACCGGTGAGGTCGAGGTACGGGGGAGCCGGATCGGTGGGCTGGCCGTGCACATCGGCGCCCGCGTCGCCGCGACCGGCGGGGCCGACGAGATCATCGTGTCGAGCACGGTGAAGGACCTGCTCGCCGGCTCGGGACTGAACTTCCTCAGCCACGGCGAACACGCCCTCAAAGGAGTGCCGGGCAGCTGGCATCTCTTCGCCGCGCAGCTCTGACCCCAGGGCGGCTCACCCCGCTGCAGCTCCGACATCAGCCCCCGCGACCGTGGGCGTGCAGCCCGACGTACCATCGCCGGCCAGCGATCGGGGACCGGAACACCATGCTCTACGTCAGTCGATTCGAGCCCGACGAAGCCCGGTTCGCCGAGTTCCTCGCCTGCCTCTGGCAGGGCGAGGTGCCCAGTGGTCTCCAGCTCCACAAGTGGCTCTACCTGGCCGGCACCCCGCGGCGCATGCTCCTCGTGTGGGAAGCGTCCGACGCCGAGGCTGGGGCCTTCGTGGATCGCGCCTTCGGTGGGTTCGGGACGCTCGACACCGAGGTGGCCACCGACGACGCCACCGAGGGCCTGTCGGCCGCGTTCGCGCGCGACCTCGACCGCTTCGGCCGCTGGATGGCGGCGCGCGGCGCTGACGCCGACCAGACGGCACATGCCCTCGACGTCCGGCGCCGCGGGCTCGAGGCGCCCGATCAGGAGTCGGCGGCGGCCGCGGGCCGTGCCTGGGCCGGCGGCTGAGCCCGACCCGGCACGAACGACCTGGCCACGGGGCGGCCGCCGGGCTCGCCGTAGCCTGCGCCGGTGACTCCGGACGAGGCGATGGTGCTGGCCATGGAGGAGGCTCGGCTGGCCGCCGACCACGACGAGGTGCCGGTGGGAGCCGTGGTCCTGGGCGCCGGTGGCGAGGTGCTGGCCCAGCGGCACAACGAGCGGGAGCAGCGCCGGGATCCACTGGCCCACGCCGAGCTGCTGGCCATCGCCGACGCCGCCCGAGCCCTCGGGCAGTGGCGGCTGGTCGACACCACGATGGTGGTCACCCTCGAGCCCTGTCCCATGTGCGCCGGGGCCCTCGTCAACGCCCGCGTGCCCCGGCTCGTCTACGGGGCCACCGATCCCAAGGCCGGCGCCTGCGGCACGCTCTTCGACCTGTGCACCGACGCCCGACTGAACCACCGCGTCGAGGTCGTCGCCGGGGTGCGGGGCGCCGAGTGTGGGGCGCTCCTCAGCTCCTTCTTCGGCGCTCGGCGAGGCCGGTAGTCTTCCCCGGCTGTCCGGGAGAGGTGCCAGAGCGGACGAATGGGACGGTCTCGAAAACCGTTGAGGTCGCAAGGCCTCCGAGGGTTCGAATCCCTCCCTCTCCGCCGCTGCCAAGTCAGACGAGACATGGGGAATCAGCGCGTTGCCGGCCGCACGGGCCGGACCAGACCAGCGGGGGACGAGACATGACTGAACAGGTGGACCTTCGGATCGACGTCACCGACGGCGCCGGCCTGGGCATGCCGGCCGAGACGGCGGCGACCGTGTTCCTGCCCGACCCAGAACAGCTTGCCGACCCCCCGGTCGTGTGCTTCGCCTTCCCCGGGGGCGGCTACTCGCGGCGCTACTACTCCTTCGACATGCCGGACAGCTCCGGGGGTGGGCAAGCCGGATGGCACGCCGCACGGGGTTGGATCTTCGTGGCGGCCGATCACCTCGGGTTCGGGGATTCCACCGCTCCCGAAGGCGATGTCCTGAACTACGACAACGTCGCCCTGGGAAACAAGGGCACGGTCGAGGCGGTGATGGCCAAGCTCGAGAGCGGCACGTTGCTCGACGGCTACCCGGCCGTGGTGGGCGCGACCAAGCTCGGGATCGGCCAGTCGATGGGGGGCTGCTTCACCATCGTCCTCCAGGGCCAGCACGGCACCTTCGACGGCATCGCGTCCCTGGGCTTCAGCGGCATCCACACCCACGTGCCCAGCCGGCCGGGCACCCCGCCGGCCGCCTGGCCGTGGATCCTCCGGGGCCGCGACCTCGCCACCGCCGTGCCGCTCAATGTCGCCGCCCTCATGGCCGCCGCCGGTCCCACCATGGGTGGGCAGGAGAGCCTGGCCGACAACACCGCACAGACCGGTGAGAACCCGATGGCGTGGGCCTTCCACTGGGATGACGAGCCGGCTGAGATGGTGGCGGCCGACATGGGTGCCGGCATGGACCCCAACACGCCGCTCCCGCCATGGCGATCTGCCACCACGCCCTCGTGCGGCATCTACATGGTCGCGCCCGGCACGGTCGCCACCGAAGCCGCCGCCATCACCGTCCCGGTGCTGGCCGCCATGGGCGAGCGCGACGTCGTGCCCAACCCGTGGATGGAGCCCTTCGCCTTCAAGAGCTCCACCGACATCACCCTGTTCGTGTGCCCCCGGATGGGGCACATGCACAACTTCGCCAGCACCCGCTTCGACTTCTGGCAGCGCATCCACTCCTGGGGCACCGGCGTGGCCACCGCTCGAACCGGGAACTGAGCACGCGGATGAGCACGGCATCCGCCGACGAGACGGGCGACCTGACCTGGCTGCCGGCCTGGCAGCTCCGGGAGATGATCGGCAAGGGCGAGGTGTCGCCCGTCGAGGTCACGGAGCACTTCCTGGGGCGCGTCGAGCAGCTCGATCCGGTGCTGAAGGCCTTCGCCACCCTGGATGCCAGCGGCGCCAGAGCCCAGGCGAAGCGAGCGGAGGACGCCGTTCGCAGGGGCGACGAGCTCGGACCCCTGCACGGCATCCCGATCTCGGCCAAGGAGCACATCCCGATCGCGGGGCTGCCCACCCAGCAATTGTTCGGCCCGAACGTGAGCATGGCGACCCGCGACGAGCTCGGGATCGGCCGACTCCGCGACGCTGGGGCCATCGTGTTCGGCACCAACCGGCAGATGGGAACCCGGGGCGGGGCGCTCGAGAGCGGCGACCCGGCCGATCTCGGTGCCTATGACTGGACGCTCGAAGCCCGCAACCCGTGGGACCCGTCCCGGACTCCGGGCTGGTCGAGTGCCGGCCCAGCGGCAGCGGCGGCCGCCCGACTCGTGCCGATCGCCATCGGATCCGACGGTGGCGGGTCGACCCGACTACCGGGTGCCTACTCCGGGGTGGTCGGGTTCCACCCGACCCCCAACCTGATCCCGTCGGTCGACTACACCGGCCTTCGGTCCTGGCCGACCCTCACGATCGGCCCGCTGTGCCGCGAGGTCCGCGACGCCGCGATCGCGTTGCAGGTCATGGCCGGCCCGGACGGGCGCGACTTCCTCTGCCAGCAGATCGACCCTCCCGACTACCTCGACCGGCTCGAGGCCGGCGTGGACGGGCTCCACCTGGCCTGGACCGACGATTACGGCTTCACCGGCATGTACGCCGAGGCCGAGAGCCCCCGGCTCATCGACACGGCCCGGTCCGCGGCCGAAGGGTTCCGGGCGCTGGGCGCCTCCGTCGATGCCACCAACACGGTGTGGGAGGACTTCTTTCCCGGCGTCATGGCCATGCAACTCGCTGCCGCCGGCGCCGCCGACCCCGAGGCCTGGGTCACCAGCCTCGACACCCGGGGCCGCAACTGGCAGCGGTTCAGGGATCTCTTCGCCGACCACGACCTCCTCCTCAGCGTCACCAGCCAACTCCTGCCGAAGAAGGTGGAGGACTGGGACGCAGCCTGGACCCGTGACGGGGCCAACTACCCCCACGGCACCTTCGCGCCCGTGTACACGAGCCACACGTACATGTTCAACTGGCTCGGCTTCCCGGCCGTGTCCGTGCCGTGCGGCTACGTCGAGGGCCTCCCCGTAGGTCTCCAGATCGTCGGGCTGCCCGGCCGGGAGGACCTCATCCTGCGGGCCGCGGCGGCCTTCCAATCCGCCCATCCCCACCGCGAACGGCCTGCGGTCGCCTGAGGGCGGGGGTCGGCCGGCCGTCATGCAGGTCACCCGCTCGTAGCCTCACCGGGTGATCCCCGCAGGCCACCCTCCCGTCGGACCGACGGCCGGCTTCAGCCGGCGTCCCGAGGGCACGACATCGGATACCGACCCGAAGGATGCCGGCATCGACCGGACGCTGCTGGCCCGGGTCTGGACCTTCGCCCGCCCCTACAAGCGCCAGTTGCTCGGCTTCCTGGTCCTGATCCTCGCCGGTGCGGTGCTCGACCTGGTGCCGCCGCTGGTGTTCCGGTCGATCATCGACAAGGCCATCCCGGCCAAGGACAACGCTTGGGTCTTCCGGCTCGGCCTCCTCGCCCTGGGCGCCGTGTTCCTGTCGACCGGCCTCGACCTGATC
>DASXLH010000293.1:0-3392 GCA_036496335.1 Acidimicrobiales bacterium | reverse complement strand
ACGATCGGACTGCTCAACCAGACCGACGTCGACGACGCCATCGACGCCGCCGACACCGGCGGCGACGCCAGCCAGCGGGTGGAGGCGATGATCCGCGCCCTGTGCGGTGCCACCTCCGAGACCATGGATCTCGGCCGGGCGCTGCTCCGTCTGACCGTCGACGCGCCGCGGGACGCCGACGGGGAGGGGCCCCGGCGCGGCTACCGGCGCGTCGGCTGGATCGAGCGGGCCCTCGCACCGATCCGTCCCCGGTTCGACGCCGCCGGGTTCGAGCGCCTCGTCTCCGCCCTGGCCATGGTGGCCGGATGGGAGGCGCTCATCGTGCTCCAGGACGTCCGCGGCCTCTCGGCCGACGAGCAGGTCGAGACGTCGTTGTGGGCGGCCCGGGCCCTGCTGCGAGCGGCGCTGGACGAGGCCGGGGACGCCGCCCCCGCCCGGGACACGGCTGCCGCCGAGCTCAGCGACCGAGGATCTCCGCCAGCGCCGCCAAGAGGAGCGTGACGTTGGCCGGGCGGGCGGTGTGGCCCATGCATCCGATGCGCCACACCTTGCCGGCGTAGGCGCCCACGCCGCCGCCGATCTCGATGCTGTAGCGGTCGAGCAGGGCGCGGCGGACCTCGGCGTCGTCGACGCCGTCCGGGACGAGCACCGTCGTCAGCTCCGGCAGGCGGTGCCCGTCGGTGGCCCACAGCTCCAGGCCCATCGCCTCCAGGCCGTCCTGGAGCTGTCGACCGCACTCGGCGTGGCGGGCCCAGACGGCTTCGAGGCCTTCGTCGAGCACCACGCCCAGACCGGCGTGCAGCGACCGGATCATGGCCACCGGGGCGGTGTGGTGGTAGCGGCGGGCCGAGCTGGTGGCGTAATCGGCGATCATGCCGAGGTCGAGGTACCAGCTCTGAGGCCGCTCCCGGCGGACGGCACGGGCCCGCTCCCCCATCGAGAACGGCGCCAGGCCGGGGGCCACGCCGAGGCACTTCTGGGTCCCGGCGTAGGCCACGTCGACGTCCCAGGCGTCGATGGCGACCGGGATCCCGGCCAGCGACGTGACGCAGTCGGCCAGGACGAGGGCGTCGCCCTTGCCGGCCGCGACCGCGGCCACGTCGTTGCGGATCCCGGTGCTGGTCTCGGCGTGCACGACGGCGATCAGCTTGGGCGCGGGATGGGCGGCGAGGACGCGCTCCGGGTCGAGGGGGGTGCCCCACGTTGCTTCGACGGGGACCACGTCGGCCCCGCAGCGGGCGGCCACGTCGCACATCCGCTGCCCGAACAGGCCGTTGACGCCGATGACCACCGCGTCGCCGGGCCCCACCAGGTTGACGAACGCCGCCTCCATGCCGGCCGACCCCGTGCCGGACAGCGGGAGGGTGAGGTCGTTGCCTGTCCCCCACACCTGCCGGAGGCGGTCGCAGGTCTCGTCCAGGACGGCGAGGAACACCGGGTCGAGATGGCCGAGCATCGGTTCGGCCAGCGCCGCCGTCGCCTCCGGGTAGGGGTTCGACGGGCCGGGCCCCATCAACAGCCGTTCGACGAGCGTCATGCCGCCGTGGCTACCACGACCTCACACCCACTTGCCCGGGTTCAGGATGCCCAGTGGGTCGAGCGCCTCCTTGATGCGCCGGGTCACGTCGAGCACATCCGGCCCGACCTGACGGCCGAAGTGGGCGACTTTGAGGAGACCGATGCCGTGCTCGCCGGTGACGGTGCCGCCGAGGCCGAGGGCCACAGCCATCACGGCGTCGAAGGCGGCCTCGGCCCGGGCGGTGGCGTCCGGGTCGGACGGGTCGAAGGTGACCAGCGGGTGGAAGTTGCCGTCGCCGGCATGGCCGATGACGGGGATGAGCGTGGCGTGGCGCTCGGCCAGGGCCGCCACCGCCTCCAGCAGCTCCGGGATCCGGGGGATGGGGACCCCGACGTCCTCGATGAGCACGGCGCCGAGGCGCTCGACGCAGGGGATCGCCATGCGGCGGGCGCCGAGCAGCAGGTCGGCCTCGGCCGGGTCGGGGGTGACGGCCACGAACAGGGCGCCGGCGCTCTCGCAGGCGGCCACCAGCACCGAAGCCTCGTCGGCGGCACCGTCCACCTGTCCGAGCAGCACGGCGCCGACGTCCGGGCCGAGTCCCATCGGCCGCACCCGCTCGACGGCGGCGACGGCGGCACCGTCCATCAGCTCGAGCATCGACGGCCGGATCCTCGCCATCACGCTGGCCACGGCCCGACCGGCCTCGACGACGCCGGCAAACGTGGCCACCACCGTGATGGCCGGCGGCGGGAGGGGGCGCAGCCGCAGGGTGGCCTCGGTGATCACCCCGAGCGTGCCCTCCGAGCCCACGAAGAGGCGCTTGAGGTCGTAGCCGGCCACGTCCTTGACGGTGCGCCCCCCGAGCCGCAGCACCCGGCCGTCGGCCAGGACCACCTCCAGGCCGAGCACGTAGTCGGTCGTGACGCCGTACTTCACACAGCACAGACCGCCGGCGTTCGTCGCCAGGTTCCCCCCGATCGAGCAGATCTCGAAAGACGACGGGTCGGGCGGGTACCAGAGGCCGTGCTGGGCGGCGTCCGCCTTGACCTCGGCGTTGAGCAGGCCCGGACCCACCGTGGCCGTCAGCGAGGCGGCGTCGACGGCGATCGACCGGAGCCGCTCGGTCGACAGCGTGATGCCGCCGTCGACGGCGCTGGCCCCGCCGGACAGCCCGGTCCCCGCCCCCCTCGGCACCACCGGCACCCGGAGGCGGGACGCGATCCGCAGGACCGCCTGCACCGCCTGGGTATCGGCCGGCCGCACCACCGCCAGCGGGCGACCGGGCCGGATGGTGCGGGCCCGGTCGGCTCGGTAGCCCTCGATGACGTCGGGATCGACGACCACGGCGTCGGCCGGGAGCTCGGCCAGCAGCGCGTCGATGACGCCCGAGCCGGTCACGCCGTGCGCCGGGCCATCAGCCCGCTACCGGCCGCACCCGGGAACCAGGTCGTGGGCGTGGCCGTAGCGTGCGGCGGCGATGGACCCAGCGGTCATGCGCCAGCGGGTGAGCGAGGCGCGAGTGGCGCGCCTGGCCACCGTCACCGCCGAGGGTGCGCCCCACGTGGTGCCCTGCTGCTTCGCCCTCGCCGACGACGTCCTCTACAGCGTGGTCGACGACGTCAAGCCGAAGTCGACGCAGGGTCTGCGCCGACTCGACAACATCCGCCACCAACCCCGCGTCAGCCTGCTCGTCGATCACTACGACGAGCATTGGCCGACGCTCTGGTTGGTGCGCCTCGACGGGACCGCCGCCGTGGTCGAGGCGTCGTCGGCCGGGCACGCCACCGGCGTGGGCCTCCTGGTCGAGAAGTACGAGCAGTACCGGGGCGCGACCCTGGACGGGCCGATGATCACCGTCGTCGTGGATCGATGG
>DASXLH010000292.1:0-2073 GCA_036496335.1 Acidimicrobiales bacterium | reverse complement strand
AGGACCTCGCCCGCCGACGGGTGTGCGCCCTCTTCGGAGCCGAGCACGCCAACGTGCAGCCCCACGCCGGCGCCAACGCCAACATGGCCGTGTACCTCGCCTTCCTCGACCCCGGCGACACGGTGCTCGGGATGCGCCTCGACCAGGGGGGCCACCTCACCCACGGCTCGCCGGTCAACGCCTCCGGGAAGCTGTTCCACTTCGTGTCCTACGGGGTGACGCCGAGCGACGAGCGGATCGACTTCGACCAGGTGCGTGACGTCGCCCTGCGGGAGCGGCCCAAGATGATCGTCGCCGGGGCCACCGCCTATCCCCGGATCATCGACCCCAAGCCCTTCCGGGAGATCGCCGACGAGGTCGGCGCCCTGTTCCTCTTCGACGCCGCCCACATCGCCGGGCTGGTGGCGGGCGGGGCCCACCCGAACCCGGTGGAGCACGCCGACATCGTCACGTTCACCACCCACAAGACGCTGCGCGGCCCTCGCGGCGGCTGCATCCTGTCGAGGGCCGAGTACGCCGACGCCATCGACAAGGCCGTGTTCCCGGGCCTGCAGGGCGGCCCCCTCGACCACGTCATCGCCGCCAAGGCGGTGGCCTTCCACGAGGCGGCGCAGCCCTCCTTCGCCGACTACGCCCACCGGATCGTGGCCAACGCCTCGGCCCTGGCCGCCGGTCTGGCCGGGCGCGGGCATCGGCTCGTCTCCGGTGGCACCGACAACCATCTGATGCTGGTCGACCTGCGTCCCTTCGACGCCGACCTGTCCGGCAAGAAGGCCCGCCTCGCCCTCGACCGGGCCGGCATCAGCCTCAACGAGAACACCGTGCCCGACGATCCTCGACCGCCGTACATCACGAGCGGGCTGCGGATCGGGACGCCGGCCGTCACCACCGCTGGGATGGGAGCGGCGGAGATGGACCGCATCGCCGGCCTGATCGACCGTGTGCTGCGGGCCCCCGCCGACGCCGAGCTGACCTCGGCGGTCAGGGCCGAGGTTGCCGAGCTCTGCGCCCGGTTCGTGCCCTATCCGTCAGTCTGAGGTCGCATCCAGGGCCCTGGTGGGGCGCTGGGCGTTCCATCCGCGCCGAGCGCCTGGACACTCGCGCGTCGTCCGTGCGCCGGCTCCGGCATCGCGGAGTCGGCCGGGGTCGAGTCCGCCTCGGCCGGAGGCGAGGCCGTCTCGGTCGGATCCGGCATCGGCACGGCCGGCCTGGGCTTGAGGAAGCGCTGCTCGACGAACCGATAGGAGATCTCGGCGGCGGCGAGGGTCACGATGATGTTGACCGGGAGCCAGAGCGGCGTGCCGTGGAACCGGGAGTTGAGGGCCCACATGACGAAGTTCTGCCAGAGGTAGATCGAATACGACCGCAACCCGATGGCCACGAGCAGCGGGCTCCGGAGGAACCGCTCGACCCGGGACTGCCGACCTCCGAGCACCTGGCGACCGACGAGGGCGGCGACCAGCACGCCGGCCGAGAGCGCCGCCAGGGCGAAGCCCAGGTCGTAGGTGAGCAGCAGGCGATGGCTGTCGTTGCCGGTGGTGACGGCGATGATCGCCAGGACGACAAAGGGCGCGATGTAGGACACCCAGGAGGAGGCGATCCGCCGGAACCAGTGCTCACCGACGCGCCAGGTCCAGAGCTCGCCGATGAGGCAGCCGAGCAGGAGGCCATCGGCCCGGAACGGGGTGGCGTTGTAGGCGGCGCTCAGATCGTGCGTGGCGGTGAAGTAGACGAGACGCCCCAGCGCGGACAGGACGCAGGCCGCCGCTGTGAGCCGGAGGAGCGTGCGGCGCGTCATGCCCCTTCGCAGCACGAAGAACAGGGCGATCGGCCAGAGCAGGTAGAACTGCTCCTCCACCGCCAGCGACCAGAGGTGGTCGATCTGCCAGGGGGCGGCATGGCCGAGTACGCCGGCCCAGTTGAACGTGTAGGTGACGATCCCGCCGAGCGAGATCGCCCCCACCACCACGTCGTGCACGCTCGAGGCCGCCACCGCGTAGGTGACGGCGAACACCACGGTGAGGACGGACACGGCCGGCAGGAGCCGTCGCACGCGACGCAGCCAGAACTTGG
>DASXLH010000291.1:0-7951 GCA_036496335.1 Acidimicrobiales bacterium | reverse complement strand
AGATCGCCGTCGGTGGTGACCGGTCGCAGCAGGGCGTCGACGATGGCCGGGTCGAGGGCGGTGCCGCCGGTGGCCACGGCGCGGATGGCGTCGACCAGCTCGTCGCCCTCCGCCAAGCGGTCCTTGAGGAGGTAGCCGTAGCCGGCCGATCCCTCGGCCAGCAGCGACACGGCGTACTCGGGGTCGTCGAACTGGGAGAGCACCACGACCCCGGTGCCCGGATGCCGCTTGCGGATCTCCTTGGCAGCCTCGATCCCCTCCCGTTGGAACGAGGGCGGCATGCGGATGTCGGTCACCACGACGCTCGGGTTGGCCGCCTCGGCGCCGGCCACCAGCTCGGCGTAGTCGGCGGCCTCGCCCACGATCTCGATGCCGGGTTGACGGCCCAGCAACGCCCGGACCCCGGCCCTCACCAGGAGGTTGTCGTCGGCCAGGTAGACGGTGATCCGGGCCGGTGGGGCCGATACGTCAGTCGCCGCTCGCACGGATGGCTCCATGTCACCATCGCAGCCCGTTCGGGGCGCGCTGTCCAGGGCACGACCACGCCGCAACGCGGGGATGCCAGCACCACCGCGGGATACCTGCCGGGCTCCTCGCCCTCCAAGGCCGGAAGGGTGGAAAATGGGGCCATGAGGATGGAGCACGAGGTGGTGTCGCTGTCGTGGATCCCGTCGGAGGCCATCGCCGGGATGATGAAGCTCCCGTTCGAGATGGGCTTCACCCACTACGACGAACCGCCGCCCGACCGGATCGACGACCTCGAGGCCCTGCGGGAGGCCGACCGCTTCCGCTTCGCCAACCGCCTGGCCGCCTGGGTCGAGGTCGACGACGATGGCAAGCCGGTCGATGCCGGCTACAGCGGCGGCACGCTCATGGGTTCGACGACGGTGCTGGCGAAGTCCCCGGTCGGGCACACCTTCGAGGCGTTCGACATGCCGCTGCTCCAGGCCCCGCCCGAGATCGGTGCGGACCGGGTTCGCTTCGTCCAGACCTGCGGCGGCCGCACCGGCCTGCCCTCGCCCCGCCGGGTGAGCCATCCGCCCTTCGTGCAGTGGAAGGCGCCGCTGGTCTGGTCGACCCTCGCCCTCACCATCGCCACCGACGGCACCACCGAGTTGGAGGTGCTGAGCGCCAGCCCCTTCCCCCGCCACTGGATCTACGACGCCGAGGGCAACCTCGCCCTCAAGTCGGGCATGACCGACTTCGACAGCTGGTACCGCAACGCCTTCGGGCGCCACACCCCATGGGGGGACGAGGAGAGCTCGGCGCTGGTGACGGCCGCCGAGAGCGCCCTGGAGCGGACGATGTCGACCACCATCATGCGGGGCGGGACCAAGCCGGAGATCCGCTCGATCTCCAAGGGAGCCACCATCTGCAAGCAGGGCGACCCGGGCAGCGAGCTCGCCCTGTTGCTCGACGGCGTGGTGCGGGTCGACGTCGACGGTGAGGCAGTGGCCGAGATGGGCCCGGGGGCCGTGTTCGGCGAACGGGCCCTGCTCGAGGGCGGCACCCGCACCTCGACGTTGGTGGCCGTCACGCCCTGCCGCCTCGCCGTCGCCCGCGCCGACCAGCTCGACCCCGAGTCCCTCGCCGAGCTGGCCCGGGGCCATCGTCGGGAGGAGCAGGCCGGCCCGGCGTGAGGGTCCACGTCTGCGGGGTGCGGGGTTCCACCCCCGCCCCCGGACCGGAGTTCGCCCGCTTCGGCGGGCACACGTCCTGCCTGGCCTTGGCCCACGACGGGTCGGCCGAGCCGTGCCTGATCCTCGACGCCGGGACCGGCATCCGGCGGGTGACGGGGCTGCTGGACGGGGCGCCCTTCCAGGGCGCCATCCTGCTCAGCCATCTCCACTGGGACCACACCCAGGGCCTGCCCTTCTTCGCCGCCGCCGACCGACCCGACAGCCGGGTCGACGTCCATCTGCCGCTCGGCCCCGACGACGGAGACGACCCGTTGGCCCTGCTGGCTCGGGCCATGTCGCCGCCCCACTTCCCCATCACGCCCGACCAGCTGCTCGGGCACTGGCGCTTCCACGCCATGGCCACCGGCACCACCCGCATCGAGGGCTTCGGCGTCACGGTGCTCGATGTCCCCCACAAGGGCGGCCGCACGGTCGGCTTCCGCATCGACGACGGCGCCCACACCCTGGCCTACCTCCCCGACCACGGCCCCTCCGCCCTCGGGCCCGGGCCGTCCGGGCTGGGCGAGCTGCACCCGGCCGCCCTGGCGCTGGCGGACGGCGTCGACCTCCTGGTCCACGACGCCCAGCACACCGCCGAGGAGCTGCCCCGCTGGGCCCACTTCGGGCACTCCGCCGCCGACTACGCCGTCGAGCTCGGCCTCGCCGCCGGGGCCAAGGCCGTGCTCCTGTTCCACCACGGACCGGGTCGGGTCGACGACGACGTGGCCACGCTGGCGAAGCTGGTGGCGAGCGTCGCGATCGAGGTGTCGGCCGCGACTGAGGAGGACGTGATCCAGCTGAGCTGAGGTGACCTACTCGGCTCGCAGTGCGACCTCCGACGGCACCGACCGGGCCATCCGTCGGGGAACCACCGCGATCAAGTTGGCGGCGATGATCGATGTCACCGCGATGCCGAGGATCGGCCCCATCGGGGTGACGGGCGCCGACAACACCTGGAGGCTGGCGGCGAAACGGCTCCACAGCAGGCGCCCGAGCGCGATCCCGAGCGGGACGCCGAGGACCACGCCGACCAGCACGGTGGTGGTCGCCTGCCAGGCGATGGCCGCGCTGATCTGGCGACGGGTGAAGCCGAGCGACTTCAGCACCGCCAGGTCGCGGCGGCGGCGCACCACCACCGCGGTGAGGGCGACCGTGAGGGATGCCAGCGCCGCGACCGCCACCGCCGCTCCGAGGGTCGTCGACGAGCCGTTGACCTCCCGGGTGTTGACGATCTCGGCCGACCGCTGCGGTGGCGTCACGACGACGCCGTTGTAGTCGCCGAGCTTCTCGGCGATGCCCGTGAGGTGGTTGGTCGCGTCGCTCGGGTCGACACCGGACCGGTAGCGGACGAAGAGGACGTTGGGCCCGTAGGTGGGAGGGACCGGCTCGGAGCCGTCACCCTCCCCGACGTTGCGGGCCCAGCCCGGGACGTCCTCGGTCACGACGATCCCCCCGACGCCGAGCGAGGTGTGGTTGCCGTGCACCACGCCAATGCTCGGGAAGGTGGCGGTCCCGACGATCGTGGCGGGGCCGGCCGTGGTCGAGACGGTGTCACCGATGTGCTTGCCCAGATGGCGGATCGTCTCGGTGCCGAGCACGATCTCACCGGACCGCATGACCATCCGGCCGGCGCGGACCGGCGGTGTCGTCGTGGCGCCCGGCTCCATCCCGAGGAGCGGCAGGTTCTCGCCGTCCACCTGGTCGGACCCGAAGAAGGCACCGCTCCAGGTGGCGACGTCGTGGTCACCACCCAGCACATCCTTGGTGGTCACGGGGTTGGTGTTGCCGTAGCCGGCGCCGTCCACCAGGGCGACGTTCCAGTTCCAGCCGAAGAGGTCGGGCGTGCCGACGAGGTGGTCCATGCTCGCCCCGAAGGTCACCGCCGCCACCAGCGCCGCCACCGCGACCACCGCCCCGGCCATCACCGACCAGACCGGGACGGCCCGCGTCTGGTCACCCCGGTCGACGGCGAAGCGCACGCCCGTGGCCAGGGCCGGCGAGACGTCGGTGAGCCGGGCGGTGCTGGTGGCGAACAGGCGCCGCCGGGACGGCCCCGGGGCCCGCCCTCGATGCACCGCTTCCCGCCAGGTCCACACCAGGGTGACGGCGAGCAGCCCGAGGCCGAGCACCGCACCGCCGGCGAGCAGGACGGTCCAATCGGCGTCGATGCCCGGGGCCACCTCGAACCGGCCCACCCGACCCACCGGCATGAGTGGGGAGGCGGCCACGGCGAGGGCACCGGCCAACACGATCCCGCCGCCGATGGCGAGGGCCGGGTTGGCGGCCGAGGCCAGGGCCACCGCCGCCGGACGGGCACCGAGGGCTCGGGCGGTGGCTCCCACCTCCCGCTCGCTCGACAGGTAGCGACCGATCGCCTGGCCCACGAGCACGAACACGGCCAGCGCGGCGAGAAGTCCGAAGGTGGCGAGGGCGAGCGAGACCGGACGGGTGGCCTTCTCCGCGTGGAACTCGTCGATCGACGTCTGGCGGAACATCGCCGCCCCGCCCGACGGGCCTGTCTGCACCGCGGCCTGCACGGCGGCCAGGTCGGCGTCACCGTGCTTCAGGACCAGTCCCTGCCAGGCATAGGTCTCGAGTCCCTTGGCCTTGGCCACGAATGCCGGCGTCAGCAGCACCAGTGGGGAGCGGTCCGTGTCGTCCTGCAGCACCTCCTCCACGAAGGAGCCGACGCCGACGATCCGGACGTGTTCGAGGAGGCGGGGCTGAATGGCCTGGTCGTCCGCGTCCGATTCGGAGCTCTCGACGTCATCGGCGGAGGCCACGCCGAAGTCGAACTCCTGTCCGACGTGGTACCCGAAGCGCCGGGCGGACTCCTCGTTGACGGCGATCTCGTCGGCCCGGGCCGGATCCGGGCGCCGACCGGAGGTGGGGGTGAACACGTCCTGGACGAAGTAGCGGCCGTCGATGCTGCCGATCGCCTCGAAGTTCTCCGACAGGGCCGGGCCCTGGTCGGTCCAGCGGGCGCCGTAGAAGGCGGCGTAGGCGCGGGCCTGGGTCACCTGGGGCAGATGGGCGATCCGGTCGAGCTCCTCGTAGCCGCCGTTGGACAGGCCCCCCACGTCGACGACGAGGGTCGACGGGTGCTTGGCGGAGAGGAACCGGGGATAGGCCGACTGGGTCCGGCGGGCGCCGGCCACGGCGAACAGCGACAGCCCACCGACCAGGCCGAGCAGCAAGGCGATCCCGACCACCGCCCGCCACCGCCGGCGCAGCGCGGTGCGCGACCAGAAGCGAACGAAGCCCATCAGCCCGGGCCCGGCGGGACGTCGTGGCGGCAGCCGGCCATCGACGTCAACCTAGGCAAGGCGGGCACAACCCTCGACCCCTCCAACATGTGTCCCGGGCGGGTGCTACCACGCCCCCATGGCGCTCGGCGGGTGCCGCATCCGGGCGCCGACAGGCCGGCCGCCCCGGATCCGAGCACGCCTCCGAGGCGACAGGAGTCGTATCCGGTCGGCAGGGTACGGTCGCGTCCTCGACCAGGGGGTTGGCGATGAGCGACACGATCGGACGGCCACAGCCGGCTCCGACGGATTGGGATGACGCGGCCGCGGCGGTCGAGATGGCACGCCTGATCGTCGGTGGTGTGGACGACGACTGGCTGCGATGGACCGACGACCGGATGTCGTGTCGGCTGGCGTCCACCATCGTGGCCCCCGAAGAGCTGCGCAGGATCTGCGAGGAGCGGTTGCGGCGCTTCAACGAAGCCCTTCGGGTCGAGATGGCCGGCACGGGTTGGATCCTGTCCGGTGGGTGGTGGCGCCGCCCCAGGCCGACCGAGGTCGGCAGCCTGGGTTTCGGCTGAGCATTGGTCGGCTGAGGACCCGGCATTGGGAGGGGATGTGCTCGAGGACAAGGTCATCATCGAGGTCGGGATGAACGAGGGGACGATGCGGGCCGCGAACCCCAACGTCGCCTACACGCCGGAGGAGCTGGCCGTCGAAGCCCGGCGCTGCCTCGACGCCGGGGCGGCGGTCGTCCACTTCCACGCTCGCGACCCGCTCACCGGTCAGGGCACGTCCGACATCGAGGCGAACATCGCCTCGCAGCGGGCGGTCACCGAGGCGACGCCCTTGATCGCCTACCCCACCTACGGCGACCAGGTCCCCGTGAACGACGGCTACACGTTCGTGTCGTCGTCGGCCGAGGTCCGATTCCGGCACTTCGTCGAGGGCGTCCGGTCGGGAGTGCGCTTCGAGGTCGGCCCGATCGACCTTGGGGCGTTCTACGACTTCAACGCCATCCCGGCGCCCGGTGCCACCGGCGGGGAGGTCGACGGCTGGGTGCTCGGCCGGGGCCACCAGATCAACCATGGCTACGACCACCTGTGGCTGTGCCGGTTCTGCGAGGAGTACGACCTGCACAAGTCGTTTGCCGCCCCGGACACCATGTGCCTGCTGAACCTCCGGAACCTGATGGACATGGGGCTCGTGCCCGAGGAACACATCAGCCTCAAGCTGTTCTTCTGGGGCGGCGCCGCTCTCAACACACGGTTCCGGGCGATGGTGGCCCTCACCGACGAGCTCTTCACCGACAAGCAGGTCCGGTGGACCCCCGTCGTGCAGGCCGCCGACGGGCTGCCCCTGACGGCACAGGCACTCGCCCTCGGCGCCGACGTCCGCACCGGCATCGGCGACTACAGCTACGGCGACGCCGGCGCCCCGTCGAACGTCGAGCTCATCGAGCGGGTCGTGAGCATGGCGCAGTCGCTCGGGCGCGAGCCGGCGACACCGGACGAGGCGCGGGAGATCAAGGGCATGAAGCCGCTCGGGGCCCTCGCCACGTCGGCCTGACACCCGGCGCCCGGGCTGGAACTGGTCGTTCGCCGTTCTGGGCGTGGTTTCCGACATCGGGAGGGTCGGAAACCACGCCCAGTACGAGAGGTTTGGCAGTCAGACGGGCCGACGGAAAATCGCCGTCTCGAGGGTCGCCCGGTGATCGAGCATCCAGACGGCGGAGCGGGCCCGCCAGGCCACCGCCCAGAGGAGCGGATAGCCGTCCGGATCCGGGCTGACGGTGGTCGGGCCGACCTGGTAGCGGACCGCCTCCTCCCGAACGCTTCTCACCGCGAACTCGATCATCTGGTCGACGAACCCGTTCCGATCGGCACGGGCCATCCCGTAGCCGTCGAGGATCAAGCCGAGCTGACGGGCCCGGTTGTCGGCGGATCCGAGCCCGTTGGAGGCGGCCACGTCGTCGTCGTGGAGCTGCGCGTTCAACCAGGCCGCCTCGGCCAGCTCCCAACGGGCGTCAACCGGACCGGCGTTGTCCCAGTCGATGAAGGCCATGGGAGCACCATCCACGGCAAGGATGTTCCAGGGGCCGAGGTCGCCGTGGCCGATGACGGGGGTCGACCCGGGAAGGTCGCGAGCGAACCACGGCCGCCAGGTCGGCGCGTCGGGAGCGAAGGACAACGAAGCCTCGTGGAGTCGGCGGAGCAGCTGACCGACCTGCCACACCGCCTCGTCGGACCATGGGTTCGGCTGGGGGCTCGCCCCCGGGATGAAGGCGAGCTGTTCCCGGCCGTCCGGATCGAACCCGCTGCCGATCGGACGAGGGGCGGCTTCGAAGCCTTGGTCACGGAGATGGGCGAGGACGGTCCGACTCTGCGGGCCCGACGATCGGTAGACGACATCGCCGCGACGGGTCACCGTGGTCTGCCAACCGCCCTCGAGCGCCTCCTCCTCGTCCACGGGCGCAGGGTTCCACCTCGGTCCGAGCCGTGCACGGAAATCGGGCTATCGACAGATGAAGCAGCCCACCGAGGCGATGAGGCGCAGCCCGTGGTCCGAGGCGGTCTCGGTCGCGGCGATCTCGCGGGCACGTCGAACGACCTCGTCCCAGGGAACGGACACCTGGTCCGAGGAGGGGTCGGCGGTGCTGGCGACGTAGTCGGCGAACACGTCGGCATCGGTCACGACCACCTCGCTCGGCGGGCATTCGACGCGTTCGACCGACTCGAACGCGGTTCGAAGTGTTTCAGCGCCGTTCTCGAGGCTGAACCGGCGGTCGACCTCACGATGCATCCGCCATCCCGTCCCGACCGCTTCTTCGACGATCTCGGCCAGGCGGAGCACATTGCCTTCCCCATTCGTGACCGCCACCAACCGGCCGGACGGGCGGAGCACCCGGCGACACTCGCGGGCCGCGGCTTCGACGTCCGGCACGTGGTAGAGCATTTGCGGAGCGAGCACCGTGTCGAAGGAGTCGCCGGCGAAAGGGATCGCCTGGGCGTCGGCTCGCACCCGTTC
>DASXLH010000290.1:0-3448 GCA_036496335.1 Acidimicrobiales bacterium | reverse complement strand
GTCGGCTTCGCCGGCCTGATGGTCACCCTCGACGAGGGCCACGTCACCACCATCGCCGTCGATCCGGCCCAGCAGCGCAAGGGCATCGGGTCCCGACTGCTCCTGGCGCTCTCGCGCGTCGCCATCAGCCGCGGCTGTC
The DNA here is from genome assembly GCA_036496335.1 of Acidimicrobiales bacterium. GTDB lineage: Bacteria > Actinomycetota > Acidimicrobiia > Acidimicrobiales > CADCSY01 > JAEKLB01. Next base: position 3,309 of record DASXLH010000290.1, on the reverse strand, counting down.
GTGGGCTCACCCTGGAGGTGCGGGTCTCGAACGAGCCCGCCCAGGCCATGTACCGCCGCTTCGGCTATGCGCCAGCCGGCATCCGTAAGGGCTACTACGTCGAGAACAACGAAGATGCCCTGGTGATGTGGGCCCACGACGCCGACCTTCCCGCCTACGCCGCCCGTCTCCACGACATCGAGGCATCCCTGACCGGTACCACCACCTTCGAGAACGGCATCGACCTGTGACGACCATCCTCGGCATCGAGACGAGCTGCGACGAGACGGCGGCGGCGGTGGTGCGCGACGGCCGCGACGTCCTGTCGTCGGTGGTCTCCAGCCAGATCGACCTGCACGCCCGCTTCGGGGGGGTGGTGCCCGAGCTCGCCAGCCGGGCCCACGTCGAGCTCCTCACCCCGGTCGTGGCCGAGGCGCTGGTGGAAGCCGGCGTGGGTGGGGAGCAGATCCACGCCGTGGCGGCCACCGCCGGACCCGGTCTCATCGGGTCGCTCCTGGTCGGGGTCTCCGCCGCCAAGGCCATGGCGTTGGTCTGGGACGTTCCCTACGTCGGCGTGAACCACCTCGAAGCCCATTGCGTGGCGGCCTTCCTGGAGGAGCCCGACCTCGAGCTCCCCATCGTCGTGCTCCTCGTCTCCGGCGGCCACACCCTCCTCATCGAGGTGGCCGAGGTCGGTCGCTACCGCGTTCTGGGCGGCACCATCGACGACGCCGCCGGCGAAGCGTTCGACAAGGTGGCCCGCTTCCTGGGCCTCGGGTACCCGGGCGGGCCGGCCATCGACCGCGATGCGACGGCCGGCGACCCGACCGCCATCCGCTTCCCTCGCGCCATGCTCGACGAGGGCCTCGACCTCTCGTTCTCCGGCCTCAAGACCTCCGTCATCAACTACGTCCGCAAGCACCCGGAGGTGTCGACCCCCGACGTGTGCGCGTCCTTCCAGGAGGCGGTGGTCGACGTCCTCGTGACCAAGGCCCGCCGGGCGGCACGCCAGGTCGGGGGCAAGGGTCTGGCCCTGGCCGGCGGGGTGGCGGCCAACTCCCAGCTGCGGGACCGCCTGATCGCCGTCTGCGGCGAGGACGGCCTCCGGGGGTTCCTGCCGAGCCGGGCGATGTGCACCGACAACGCCGCCATGGTGGCGGCCACCGCCTTCCACCGCCTCGCCTCCAACGGACCGACGCCCCTCGATGCCGGTGCCGATCCCAACCTCCGCATGCCGGCCTGGGTCTGACGGGCGCAGGCCGGGCCTGCGGTTGCGTCTCCGGGAGGAGCGTGCTTATCGTTAGCACTCGACACCTGAGAGTGCTAACGCTATGGAGGCCAAGCACATGAAGCTCCAGCCCCTCGAGGACCGCATCGTCGTGCGTCCGGGCGAGTCCGACCAGACGACCGCCAGCGGTCTCGTGATCCCCGACACCGCCAAGGAGAAGCCGCAGCAGGGCGAGGTCCTCGCCGCCGGCCCCGGGCGCCGCTCGGACAACACGGGCGAGCTCATCCCGCTCGACGTGAAGGTCGGCGACACCGTCGTCTACAGCAAGTACGGCGGCACCGAGATCACGATCGACGGTGAGGAGCTCCTCATCCTCACGAGCCGCGACGTCCTCGCCACGGTGAAGTAGCGATGGCCAAGATCCTGAAGTTCGACGACGAGGCCCGACGCGCCCTCGAGGCCGGCGTCGACCGCCTTGCGAACGCCGTCAAGGTCACCCTCGGCCCGAAGGGCCGCAACGTCGTGCTCGAGAAGAAGTGGGGGGCTCCCACCATCACGAACGACGGTGTGTCCATCGCCCGCGAGGTCGAGCTCGAAGATCCCTTCGAGAACATGGGCGCCCAGCTGGTGAAGGAGGTCGCCACCAAGACCAACGACATCGCCGGCGACGGCACCACCACGGCGACCGTGCTGGCCCAGGCGCTGGTGCGCGAAGGCCTGCGCAACGTCACGGCCGGCGCCAGCCCCATGGGGCTCAAGCGGGGCATGGAGAAGGGCGTCGCCGCGGCGGTGCAGTCCATCAAGGACCTCGCCCGCGAGATCGAGGATCCGTCGGAGATCGCCCAGGTGGCGACCATCTCGGCCAACAACGACGCGGCCATCGGCCAGGTCCTCGCCGACGCCATCGACAAGGTCGGCAAGGACGGCGTGGTGACCGTCGAGGAGTCGAACACCTTCGGCATGGAGCTCGAGTTCACCGAGGGCATGCAGTTCGACAAGGGCTACATCTCGCCTCACTTCGTCACCGACCCGGAGCGTCAGGAGGCCGTCCTGGAGGACGCCTACCTCCTCCTGCTCAACGGCAAGGTGTCGTCGGTCCACGACCTCGTCCCGGTGCTCGAGAAGGTCATGCAGACGGGCAAGCCCCTCCTGCTGGTCGCCGAGGACGTCGAGGGCGAGGCCCTGGCCACCCTCGTGGTCAACAAGATCCGCGGCCCGTTCCGATCGGTCGCCGTCAAGGCGCCCGGCTTCGGTGACCGCCGCAAGGCGATGCTCCAGGACATGGCGATCCTGACCGGCGGCCAGGTGATCTCCGAGGAGGTCGGTCTCAAGCTCGAGAACGCCACCCTCGACCTGCTCGGCTCGGCCCGCAAGATCGTGGTCAACAAGGACGACACCACCATCGTCGACGGCGCCGGCGACACGGCCGAGGTCCAGGGCCGGATCGCCCAGATCCGCCGGGAGATCGACGACACCGACTCCGACTGGGATCGCGAGAAGCTTCAGGAACGGCTGGCCAAGCTGGCCGGCGGCGTCGCCGTCGTGCGGGTCGGGGCCGCCACCGAGGTGGAGCTCAAGGAGAAGAAGCACCGCATCGAGGACGCGCTGTCGGCCACGCGTGCGGCCATCGAGGAGGGCATCGTTCCCGGTGGGGGCACCGCCCTCGTCCGGGCCCGGTCGGCGGTCGCCGCCCTCGAGCTCGAGGGTGACGAGGCCACAGGGGCGAACATCGTCCACAAGGCGCTGACCGCGCCGGCCTTCTGGATCGCAGCCAACGCCGGCATGGAGGGCGCCCTCGCCGTCCAGCGGGCGGAAGGCGAGACCGGTGCCATCGGCCTCAACGCCGCCACCGGCGTGTTCGAGGACCTGCTCAAGGCTGGAGTCATCGACCCGGCCAAGGTCACCCGGGCCGCCCTCCAGAACGCGGCGTCCATCGCTGCGCTCATCCTCACCACCGAGGCGCTCGTCACCGACAAGCCCGAGGAGCCGGACGCCAACGCCGCGGCGATGGCGGCTGCGGCCGCTGCCGGCGGCGGCGGCATGGGCGGGATGGGCTTCTAGACGTTTGTCACGCCGGTCGGGAGACCGGGGCACCAGCTTTC
>DASXLH010000289.1:0-1640 GCA_036496335.1 Acidimicrobiales bacterium | reverse complement strand
GGGTGCTGCCGCCCCGGCATCCTCCAGCGGGCCTCGGTCCATCGACTCGAGGCCGGCGGAACCGATCGACCTGCTCGAGCACGCAGGTTCGCCGCTGGCCAAGCGGATCGTTCCACTCGTCGCGGTTGCGGTGGTGCTGTGGCTGCTACGTCGGCGCAGCAAGAAGCGGAGGTAGCCCGGGTCGCCGAGCTGTTGGGGCGCCCTCCGGCGGGCGCCTTCGACGTGGTCGTGCGCGACCGCCTCGGCGAACCGGTGGTGATCCGCAATGCCCCCCTCCTCGACGACGGCACCCCCATGCCCACCCGGTTCTGGTTGTGCGGGCCTGAGTTGCGTCGGGCGGTCGGCCGTCTCGAGGCCGACGGCGGGGTGCGCGAGTCCGAGCGCGCCGTCGACCCGGTGGCTCTGACGGATGCCCACGCCCGCTACGCGGCGGAGCGCGACGCCGCCATCCCCGCCGATCACACCGGCCCCGTCCCGTCCGGGGGCGTGGGCGGCACGCGGCAGGGCGTGAAGTGCCTTCACGCGCACTACGCCTGGTTCCTCGCCGGCGGCGACGATCCCATCGGCAGGTGGGTCGACCACCGGCTGGCCATGGCCGAGGCCCACGGAGCCCGGGCGTGATCGTCGGCGCCGTCGACTGCGGGACCAATTCGACCCGCCTGCTCGTGGCCGAGGTCGGCACCGACGGTCGGCTCGTCGAGCTCGACCGGGACACCACCGTGACCCGTCTCGGCAGGGGAGTCGATCGGACCGGGAAGCTCGCGCCCGAGGGCATCGAGCGCACGGTGACGGTGTTGAGCGGCTACCGCGCCCGGCTCGACGCCGCCGGGGCCCAACGGGTCAGGGCGGTGGCGACGTCGGCCGCCCGCGACGCCGCCAACCGGTCGGCTTTCTTCGGTCCGGCCGAAGGGGCGCTGGGTGTCGAGCTGGAGCTGCTCGCCGGCGAGGAGGAGGGCCGCCTGGCCTTCGCCGGCGCAACGCTCGGGCTCACCGGCGACGATGGCCCATTCCTGGTCCTCGACATCGGAGGGGGTTCGACCGAGTTCGTGGTGGGCGGCGACCGGGTCGAGGGGGTCCTCTCCGTCGACACCGGCTCGGTCCGGCTCACGGAGCAGTGGCTGCACAGCGATCCGCCCACCGCGGAGGAGCTGAGCATGGCCGTGTCGGTGGTGCGGGCCCATCTCGAGGACGTCACCCGGGAGCTGCCTGCGGCCCGCTCGGCCCGGACGGTGGTGGGCGTGGCTGGCACCGTCACCCAGATCGCTGCCCTCGAGCTCGGCGGCTATGACCGAGCGAAGGTGCACCACTTCCACCTGAGTCGAGCTGCCGCCGAGGACGTGTTCCGGACCGTCGCCACCGAGCCGCTGGCGAGACGACTGCACAACCCGGGGCTGCACCCCGACCGGGCCGACGTGATCGTGGGTGGGTGCTGCGTGCTGGTCGGCGTCATGCGTCACCTGGACCTCGACGAGATCCTCGTGTCCGAGACCGACATCCTCGAGGGCATCGCCCGGGCGGTGGCCGGATGAGCCACCCATGAGCGGGGAGTCCTGGTGGGACCGTTGGGTCGCGGGGTGGGGTCGGACGGGGAGCGCCCTCGAGGGTGGGCTGGCCGGGTTCCTGCTCGGCCTGACGGCCGG